>JAGWMJ010000012.1 GCA_028871815.1 Armatimonadota bacterium
CGCATCTGCGATACGATCTTCGCCGGTGACAACGCGGGCGTACTGCTTCGCGGTGTGAACCGCACCGACGTGGAGCGCGGCCAGGTGGTCTCCAAACCCGGCAGCATCAAGCCGCACACCAAGTTCGAGGGCGAGGTCTACATCCTGACGAAGGAAGAGGGTGGGCGGCATACGCCGTTCTTCACCGGCTACCGGCCACAGTTCTACTTCCGCACCACCGACGTAACCGGCGCCATGAACCTGCCGGAAGGCGTGGAGATGGTGATGCCGGGCGATAACATCCGCATCACGGGCGAACTTGGCCAGCCCATCG
Source organism: Armatimonadota bacterium (assembly GCA_028871815.1). Classification (NCBI taxonomy): domain Bacteria; kingdom Bacillati; phylum Armatimonadota; species Armatimonadota bacterium. Next base: position 314 of record JAGWMJ010000012.1, read on the forward strand.
CGATGGAGGAGGGCCTACGCTTTGCCGTTCGTGAAGGCGGCCATACCGTTGGCGCCGGGGTTGTGACCAAGATACTGGAGTAAGAACCAGAATAGCCGGATAGAGGGAGCGCGGACTTGCAGAGGCCGCGCTCCTTCTCTGCCGGAGGAGTGAAAATGCCAGCAACCGTTCGAGCCAATCATGTCCGCATCCGACTCAGGTCGTTCGACCACCGCAGCCTAGACCAGTCGGTCGAGACGATCGTTGAGACTGCCAAGCGCACGGGTGCGCGCGTCGCCGGCCCGGTGCTGCTGCCGACCGAGACCGCGATCTTCTGCGTGAACCGTGGTACCACCATTGACAAGGAGTCGATGGAACACTTTGAGCAGCGAACACACAAGCGCCTGATCGATATCCACGACACCACGGCGAAAACCATCGACGCGCTAATGAGGCTGGATCTTCCGAGCGGCGTCGATATCGAGATCAAGCTTTAGCAAGTTGTACGCGCAGTGTCCCGACCGGAGCTGCTTACGGAGCCAGCATGGTGAACACAATAATCGGCCGCAAGGTCGGAATGACGCAGGTTTTTGCAGATAATGGCGAAGTGGTGCCCGTCTCGGTCATAGAGGCAGGGCCGGTGGTAGTTATTCAGGTCAAAACGCCGGATAGAGATGGGTACGCAGCGGTACAGGTGGGGTTTGGCAGAATCCATCCCAAGAATGTAAACCGCCCCATGACGGCTCACTACAAGCGCGCCGACGTAGCCCCCCTGCGATACCTGCGTGAGCTGCCGATCGACTCCAGCGAGGACTATAAGCCGGGCCAGACCATTGACTGCTCGATGTTTCGCCCCGGGCAGCGTGTCAAGGTTAGCGGTGTCAGCAAAGGTAAGGGTTTTCAGGGCGTTGTGAAGCGATTTCACTTCCACGGCGGCGATATGACGCACGGATCGATGATCCATCGCAAGCCGCAATCCGGCGGCGCCACGGATGCAGCACGTACGTTCAAGGGAACGCGCAAGCCCGGCCATATGGGTAGCCGCAGGGTTACCGTTCGGGGCCTGCGCATCGTTCGCGTGGACGTGGAGAAGAACCTGATTCTGATTGAGGGCGCTATACCCGGCGCCAAGGGAGGGCTGGTTACCATCCAGCAGTTGCCGCCGCGCTGAGCTGAGTGCGCGCAAGGTTTAGACGAATGCCATCCATATCACTATACAATCAAGCGGGCAAAGAGGCTGGAACGCTCGATCTGCCGGAAGCCGTTTTCGGTGTCGATTGGAACGAGGCCCTGGTCCATCAGGCTATGGTTGCTGAGGCCGCCAATCGACGCCAGGGCACTGCATCCACAAAGACGCGGTCGCAGGTACGGGGCGGAGGCCGCAAGCCGTGGCGGCAGAAGGGCACCGGACGGGCCAGGCAAGGCACGATCCGGGCGCCGCACTGGCGCGGCGGTGGCGTCGTGGGCGGCCCCGTGCCGCGCAGCTACCGTAAGGCGCTCCCGGTCAAGATGCGGCGTGGCGCGCTTCGATGTATCCTCTCCGCCCGCGTTGCAGCCGGCGACGTGATAGGCCTTGATCAGTGGAAACTCGACTCGCCTACGCCAAAAACGCGCGCCGCGCGGGCCGTGATCCAGAACCTCGAGCTGGATGGTTACAGCAGAATTCTCGTCATCATTCCTGAACTCGATCGCGTCCTGTGGCGTTCCACACGTAACCTTCCGAATGTCCACTTGCGCTATGGCAACGAGTTCTCCGTATCCGACGTACTCTTCGCGCGTAAAATCGTGCTGCTGAGCGGCGCCGTTGCGCGCATTCAGTCGGCATGGGAACCGGCGCCGGCAGCGGAGGCAGCAGCGTGAAAGACCCCTACCTCGTAATCGTACGCCCACTGCTCACAGAAAAAGGCACCGATCAGGCGGCGCACAACAAGTACCACTTTCGAGTGGACAAGGCGGCCAACAAAATCGAAATTGCCCAGGCTGTGGAAGCGATCTACGCAGCGAGCAATGTTCGGGTGCTTGCCGTCAACACCATGAATGTAAAGGGCAAGCAGCGCCGGTCCATGGTCAAAGGAAAGACGGGCGGCTACTCACCTTCGTGGAAGAAGGCCATCGTCACTACAGATAAAGAGTTGACGATGTTCGAGGGAATCTGACGCGATGCCTATACGACAACATAAGCCAACCAGCGCGGGGCAGCGCTTTCGCAGCTCGTTCACTTTCACCGAACTGACCCGGAAAGAGGGCGCCAACAAGCCGGTTGATCCGTGCAAAAAGCTGCTGACGCCTCTCAAGAAAACCGGTGGACGCAACAACAAAGGGCGCAGAACAGCCAGGAACATCGGTGGCGGAAGCAAGCGGATGTACCGCATCATCGACTTTCGGCGCGACAAGTATGACGTATTCGGAACGGTAACCACCGTTGAGTACGATCCGAATCGTTCGTGCCGCATCTCCCTGGTGGAGTACGATGACGGCGATAAGCGCTACATCCTGACCCCACTCGGCATGAAAACCGGTGATCGGATCGTGGCGAGTGAGGGCGCCGACATTCGACCAGGCAACAGTCTTCCGCTGCGCAACATACCGGTTGGCACGCTCATCCACAATATTGAGCTGCATCTTGGCAAGGGAGGGCAGCTGGTGCGGTCCGCCGGCGTCGCAGCCCAGTTGATGGCCCGCGAAGAGCGCTACGCACAGATCCGACTTCCGTCTGGGGAGACCCGGCGCATCCTTCTCACCTGCCATGCCAGTATCGGTCAGGTTGGTAACGCCGAGCACGAAAACATCTCGCATGGCAAGGCCGGCAAGGTGCGCTGGCTGGGTCGCAAGCCGCACGTACGCGGAGTTGCGATGACCCCGCGAGACCATCCGCATGGCGGCGGCGAGGCGCAGAGCCCGATTGGACGTCGCAAAGGCCCGGCTACGCCGTGGGGCAAGCCGGCTCTGGGCTACAAAACTCGCCACAACAAGGCGACCGACAAGTTTATCGTGCGGCGACGAAACCGCTAACGCGCCAACGGGAGATGTGAATGGGACGATCGCTAAAGAAGGGGCCGTATGCCGACCCCAAACTGCTTCAGAAGATCCGGGAGATGAATGCGCGTGGTGAAAAACGTGCAGTGCGAACGTGGTCGCGCCGTTCGACCATATTTCCAGATTTTATCGGCCACACGCTGCTGATCCACGATGGACGGAAACACATCCCGATCTTCATAACGGAAAACATGGTCGGCCACAAGCTCGGCGAATTTGCCGTCACGCGGCTGTTTCGTGGACATGCCGGCCAGCAGGTGGAACGGCGCTCGGGCATAAAGTAGAAAGATTCGAGGACTTCAATGCCGCCGGAAGAGAACGGGTTAGCCCGTGAAGCCACTCATCGCGAACATCGCCGCCGTGAACTGGGACGCCAGGTGCGCGACGACGAGGCACGAGCTGTAGCCAAGTTCGTCCGCGTACCGCCCCGCAAGGCGCGTTTGGTAATCGATGAGGTACGCGGACTGTACGCCACCGACGCGATCGTATTCCTGCGGTTTATTCCAAACCGCGCCGCGCAGTACATTCAGCGCGTGGTGGCATCGGCTATTGCCAATGCCGCACGGAATCATGACCTTCAGCCTGAACGGCTGAAGGTCGTGGAGGCACGCGTCGATGAAGGACCGCGGCAAAAGCGCGTTCAGCCACGGGCACAGGGCCGCGCTTATCGGATTCTCAAGCGCACGAGCCATATTACAATCGTCGTACGGCAGGTAGAGCCGAAGCCGGCGAAGCCGCGAAAAGTTGAAACGGGAGGACGCGCTGCGGCTGCGCGCCAGGCGAAAGGCACAACGGCAGCTCCTGCCGCTCACGCGGCGTCGCCGGCACGCACCCGGAAAGCGCCGGCACCGGCCGTGAAAGCGGAGGCAGCGGCAGAAGCCGCCGTCATGGAGGCGCCGGCGGTTGTAGAAACTGTCGTTGAGCAGCCGGTTACGGCAACACCGATCGGCGCCGAGGCGCACGAGCAGGCGAACGAGAGCGTTGTGCAGGAAGACCATGGCGAGAGTGACGCAACCGAGGCGGATGCGTAAGCTGAGCGTGCGAAAGGACTAGCGAATTGGGCCAAAAGGTTCATCCCATCGGGTTTCGGGTTGGAGTCTTCGTCGATGCGCAGAGCAAATGGTACGCGCCACCGCGCGGCTGTGCCGATGCCGTTTACGAAGACTGGAAGATCCGCGACTACGTTAAAAAGCATCTTCCGAATGCCGCGATCTCCCGGGTTACGTTGGAGAAGGCGTCCAACCGAATAACCGTCACGCTCCATTCTGCCAAGGCCGGCATGATCATCGGCCGCGGAGGCAAGGGTATCGATGAACTGAAGGCTGCGCTGGATAAGCTGACGGGGAAACTGGTCTATGTTCGCGTGTCGGAGATCAAATACCCCGACATCGATGCACAGCTGGTGGCCGAGTCGGTGGCGCAGCAGATCGAAAAGCGGATCGCCTACAAGCGGGCGATGCGACAAGCAATCATGAGGGCCATGAAGCTTGGAGTGAAGGGTATCCGCATCATGTGCGCCGGTCGCCTTGCAGGAGCCGAAATGGCGCGGCGTGAGCAGGATAGGCAGGGGCAGATACCGCTTCACACGCTTCGCGCCGACATCGACTACGGCTTTACAGAGGCCGCGACCACATATGGCAATATCGGGATCAAGGTTTGGATCTACAAGCGCGATCTCCTTCCGGGGCAGCCGCGGGAATCCGACGCGGACCTTGCCCGCTCATTCCGCCCTGAGGGCCGGGCAGATCGGTCGTCCGAACGATCGGACCGCGGTCGGCGAGGCGCCCGCGGCGGTCGGCCAAGGCCGGCGATGACGCCACGGTCTGCTTCACCGGCGGAAACTGCAGCACCGGCTGCGCCATCGACATCTGCTGAGTCTCCGTCTCCCGAAGCGCCGGCAGCCGGTTAAGGAGTATCCAACATGTTGATGCCAAAGCGGGTCAAACATCGAAAACAGCACCGCGGTCGCCGCGCGGGCACGGCTCATTCCGGAAACGTGGTGAGCTTCGGCGACTACGGACTGCAGGCTCTTGAAGCCTGTTGGATGACCGCTAATCAGATCGAAGCGGCTCGTATCGCCATGAACCGGTACGTTCGGCGAAACGGCAAAATCTGGATCCGCATCTTTCCGGACAAACCGTTTACCAAAAAGCCCGCCGAAACTCGCATGGGTTCCGGCAAAGGCGCTCCCGAAGGCTGGGTAGCAGTGGTCAAGCCGGGACGCGTGCTCTTTGAGATGGGTGGCGTAACCGAGGAGTTGGCGCGCGAGGCAATGCGGCTCGCGTCGCACAAACTTCCGATTGATACTCGGTTCGTCATGCGCGAGACGGCCGGAGTCGCCTCTTCGCCGGAAACCGAATCGGCAGACGGAGAGTAATCGAGTGGCAAATGAGAAGAAGAAGGACCTGCGGCTTCAACTGCGGCAGGTAACCGACGATGAACTGTGGCTGGAAGTATCCAAGCTGCGCCGGTCTCTCTATGACCTGCGGCGCAAGCACGTGATGCGCCAATTGGAAGATGTTAACGCTATCAGACGTACGCGCCGACAGATTGCGCGTGCACTGACGCTTCTCCGTGAGCGAGAGCTCACCGGAACAGGACCGGCATGATCGAAGAAAACGTGAACGAAGACCAAGTACCCGTTGAGCACGACAGTCCCGTTGTGGCAGAGCTGTCCGCGGCCGCAGCAGCATCGGAAGTCGTCGAGTCGCCTGAGAGGTTGGTGGCAGCAGAACCGGCGGTTGACACTGCCGATGTACTGGCAGCCTCCCAGCCTGAGGCTGACACCGGCGACGCCGCAGCCGTAGCGGAGCCTGAGGCAGATACCGCGGACGTGGTGTCGGTGGCGCCGCACGAACCGGAGCCAGCGGCCGTTGCGGCTGCGCCGGCTCCGCCGCGCAAAGCCGGCTCGGGACGGAAGCCTGTTGCCAATAAGCAGCCACCAGCGCCCGCCGTTGCCGCGCCGAAGCCAACCCTTGCTGCCGCCACGGGCGAACGCGGCCGACGCAAGGTGCGCCAGGGCCGAGTGGTGAGCGATAAGATGGAGAAGACGGTGATTGTGCTCGTTGAAACGCGAGTGCGACATCCGCTCTACGGCAAAATCATGCGGCAAAGCAGCCGGCTGTACGCACATGACGAACTTGCCAGCGCGGCCGGCGATACCGTGGAGGTAATGGAAACCCGGCCGCTTTCCAAACTGAAGCGCTGGCGCGTAACACGCATTGTTGAGAGGGCAAAGTAGCGGCGAGCCTGAACCGGCGATTCGCTTGGCGATATTTCGATGATCCAACCCTACACAAGATTGAAGTGTGCCGATAACTCCGGCGCACGCGAGATACTCTGCATCCGTGTGCTGAAAGGCTCCAACACGCGCTACGCCTTCGTCGGTGACGTGATTGTGGGAGTTGTCAAGTCGGCCACGCCGAACCAGCAGGTAAAGAAGAGCGACGTTGTCAAGTGCGTGGTCGTGCGCACCAGGCATCCTATCCGGCGCCCCGATGGCTCCGTGCTGCGATTCGACGACAATGCTGCCGTGGTGATCCAGCCGAATCTGGAGCCGCGCGGAACGCGTATCTTCGGTCCCGTAGCTCGCGAGTTACGCGACCACGACTTTATGAAGATCATTTCGCTTGCTCCTGAGGTGCTATAGATGCCACTGCCGAAGCCATCCATGCCGAATAAGCCGGTCCGCTTGCGCGTACACAAAGGCGATACGGTTCAGGTAATAACCGGCAAGGACGTAACCAAACGCGGCGAAGTTCTCGCCGCCTACCCAAAACGCAACCAGGTGCTGGTAAAGGGCGTGAATATGATCACGCGCCACACCAAAGATCGCCAGACCAACCGGCCAGGGGCGTTTGGAGGCAGCGAGGTGGTGAAGGGCGGGCGGGTTGAGAAAGAGGCGCCGATGCTCGCCTGCAAGGTGATGGTCGTGTGCCCTAGTTGCCATAAGCCTACGCGCGTAGGGTTGGCCTTTCGTGATGGCGCCGACAAGCCCGCGCGCCGGAAGTATCGCGTATGCAAACATCCCGAGTGTGGCAAGCCACTGGATGCACGCTGAATTGCTGGCTCGGCGTAACGACGCCAACGGAGACGAAGACCACTTATGCCACGGTTGAAGGATCGGTACACGCAAGAGATTGCTGTCACGCTCAAAAAGGAGTTTCAGTTCAAGAACGTGATGCAGGTTCCGCATCTCGACAAGATCGTGCTGAACATGGGCGTGGGCAAAGCAGGGCAAACTGGCGGTGACGCGAAGGAGCTGGATGGCGCGCTGCGCGATATGGCGATAATTGCCGGCCAAAAGCCGGTAGTGACGCTCGCTCGCAAGTCGGTTTCCAACTTCAAGCTGCGCGCAGGATCTCGCATCGGCTGCAAGGTAACGCTGCGGGGAGACCGGATGTACGAGTTCTTCGACCGGCTGGTCAACACGGCGCTGCCGCGTATTCGTGACTTTCAAGGGATATCGCCCAACTCATTCGATGGGCGCGGCAACTTTGCCCTTGGCCTTCGCGAGCAGTTGGTGTTTCCTGAGATCGACTACGACAAGATCGACAAAGTTCGAGGGCTTGACGTCATCATCTGCACCTCCGCAACCACAGACGAGGCCGCACGGGCGTTGTTAAAGGCCCTCGGCATGCCGTTCCGCGAGCGCTGATGCTGGCAATGGACACACCTCCAATGAAGCGGGTCACCGTATGAAACCGTACGACGCCACATCCATCCATAACGTCGGTCTCTTCGGCCATCAGGGCGCGGGCAAAACCGCGCTGGCTGAAGCGCTGCTCTACTGTTCGGGTGCGATCGACAGGCTAGGGCGGACCGACGACGGCACCGCAACCACCGATTTCGACAGCGAAGAGCAGCGCCGCAGAATCAGCATCAACATAGGCCTTGCCCCCTGCGAATGGCATGGCGCCAAGCTGAACATTGTGGACGTGCCCGGCTACCTCGACTTTGTCAACGAGGTCCGCTGTGCAATGGCCGTGGTTGACGCTGCCATATTGGTCACGCCGGCGCAAAACCAGCCCGAGGTCGGTTTCGACATCGCATGGGACGCAGCCGTTGGCCTTCAACGACCCCGAGCGGTGTTTATAAACCGTATGGACCGCGAGAACGCCGACTTTGCTCAAGTGGTCACCAGCTTGCGGACGCGCTACGGCACCGCTATTGCGCCGTTCCAGCTACCGATCGGGTCTGCAGATTCCTTCGCCGGCGTTATCGACCTGTTGGAGATGCGCGCATTCATTGGCGCCGGTAAAGAGGTGACCGAGACCGAGATTCCCGCGGAATACCGGGCCGAGGCGGACCGATATCGTGAACTGCTGGTGGAATCGGCGGCCGAAGGCGAGGACGGACTACTTGAGAAGTACCTGGGTGGCGACGAGCTGACGCATGATGAGGTGATGCATGGGCTGCACACCGGCATCGACGCCGGCAAGGTTGTGCCCGTTTTGTGCGGCTCTGCCGCGCGGGATATCGGCATGACCGACCTGCTGGATATCATCGTCCACGAGTTTCCCCATCCGGGTGAGGTTGGCCCGGTTGTCGGACGGCGGCCAGGCAGCGACGCTGCCGAAGAGGTGCGGCCGGTGGATGCCTCCGCGCCGCTAGCGCTGCAGGTTTTCAAAACCATCGCCGACCCATTTCTCGGTACCCTCAGCTACTTCCGGGTGTGCTCCGGCACGCTCAAAGCGGGGCAGACACTGCTGAATACCTGTACGGGCCGCGAGGAGCGGATCGGGCAGATCTACTTCGCCCGCGGCAAGAACCAGGAGTTGACGACTGAGATCCGCGCTGGTGATCTCGGCGTGACGAGCAAGCTTGCCGAAACCCACACCGGGGATACGCTCTGTGATCCGACCGCACGAATCATCCTCCCGGATTTTGCGTTATTGCCGCCGGCTTATGAGGTGGCTGTTGTCGCCAAAAGCAAGGTTGACGAAGACAAGCTGGGGCCGGCACTCCAGCGCGTAGCGATGGCCGATCCGTCGTTTCAGTTCCGCCGCGACGCGGAAACCGGACAGACCGTCATTGCAGGCGCGGGCGATACCCATCTTTCGATTGTGGTGGAGCGCCTGAAGAAATTTGGCGCCAACGTGGATGTAGTGCCGCGCCGCATCGCATATCGTGAAACGATCGGCATCAAAGCCGAAGGGCAAGGCAAACACAAGAAGCAGTCCGGCGGCCGTGGTCAGTACGGAGACTGCTGGGTGCGTCTCGAGCCGAACCCTGGTGGAGGAATTGTGTTTGTGGACGCTACAGTCGGCGGCTCAGTGCCTCGCCAGTATCTGCCCGCAGTGGAAAAGGGGATTCGCCAAGCATCGCAATCCGGCACGGTTGCCGGCTTTCCCGTTGTGGATTTTACCGCAACGTGCTACGACGGGTCGTACCATGATGTAGACTCCTCCGAGGCCGCTTTTATCATGGCGGGCATTCAGGCTTTCAACAACGTTGCGGCCAAGGCCAACCCGGTGCTGCTGGAGCCGATTGTTTCTCTGGAGGTCGTAGTTCCCGAAGGCATGCTGGGCGATGTGATGAGCGACCTTTCTTCGCGTCGCGGCCGCATCGTCGGCACCACGGCGATTGGCGGACATCGCATCTGTTTGAGCGCCACGGTGCCGGAGGCAGAACTGCTGACATATGCTATCGACCTGCGCTCCATTTCCAAGGGCCGTGGCTCGTTCAGTTTAAGCCCACTGCACTACGAGGAAGTTCCAGCCCACGTGGCGCAAACGGTGGTCAACGAGGCAAAGGTGGCGAAGGAACACGAATAAGTGACCCGCGGCCGCTCCGGCGTCCGCATAGGCTTGGAGACAACATTGGCAAAACAGGCACTCATCGAAAAGCAGAAACGGAAGCCGCGGTTCGCAGTGCGAGCATACACACGGTGCAACGTTTGCGGGCGCCCACGCGGCGTCATCCGCAGGTTCGGCTTGTGCCGAATCTGCTTCCGCGAAATGGCGCACAAGGGCTTGATTCCCGGCGTACGCAAAGCAAGCTGGTAGAGGAGTTACATGGCTTACACAACCGATCCAATCGCCGACCTGCTGACGCGCATCCGTAACGCGGAGCGCGCCGGTCATCCCTCTGTCGAACTGGCCTCCAGCCAACTTAAGGTCGAAATCCTGAAGGTTCTGGCCCGTGAGGGCTTTATACAGGGATTCGGAGTGGTGGAGAAGCAGCCGCAGAACTATGTTCACATCGATCTGAAGTATGGCCCGCGTCGCGAGCACGTTATCACCAACTTGAAGCGCATCAGCAAGCCCGGTATGCGCGTCTACTGCAGCCATCAAACAACGCCGCGTGTATTGCGCGGGCTCGGCATCGCCATTATTTCAACATCCCGCGGAATCATGACTGACCGTGAAGCACGCAAAGCGGGGCTTGGCGGCGAAGTGCTCTGCCACGTATGGTGAGTTGGATTCACGGCGTAGAAAGCGCTCGTAGAACGAGGACGACTTAATGTCTCGAATTGGCAAACAACCTATACCGGTCCCGGCCGGCGTTTCCATAACCGGCGATGCCAATGGCCATGTGACCGTGACCGGGCCGAAGGGATCCCTGGAGGTGGACATAGTCCCCGACATTACCTTTCGCCAGGAAGACGGACTGCTGCTGGTGGAGCGGCCCGGTGACGCTAAACGTCACCGTGCCCTTCACGGCCTTACGCGAACGCTCATTGCCAACATGGTAGAGGGCGTTACAAAGGGTTATACACGCCAGCTGGAGATTCAAGGCGTGGGCTATCGCGCCGAGTTGGTCGGCCGATCGATTCGCCTGCTGCTGGGTATGTCGCACCCGCTGGAGGTTGCACCACGAGACGGGATCACGTTTGAGGTAAGTCAGGATCCGGTAACCCGAAATCCGCTGATAACGATATCCGGTATCGACAAGCAGCGAGTAGGTCAGACAGCCGCCGAAATCCGCAAGCTGCGCAAGCCCGAGCCTTACAAAGGCAAAGGCGTGCGCTATCGCGGAGAGGCAGTCCGTCGCAAGGCCGGTAAGGCCGCAGGTAAAGGCGCCAAGAAATAGTGCCTGCCCGATAGGGGCACACGTTCGCAAGCCGGTACCTCTAATGCCGGCTTGCAGTACGCTATACTGATAGTTCGCGTCTGTCCCGTGGCAGACGCTGGAAGCGAGTGGTTCAGGATGCGAGTTGAAGAGAAGGAAAGGTTGCGGCTCCGTCGTCACCGCCGTGTGCGGTCACGCGTTACGGGTACTGCGAACCGGCCGAGACTGAGTGTTTCGCGGAGCCTTAAGCATATCTACGTTCAGCTGATCGATGACGCGCAGGGGCACACGCTGGTAGCCGCATCGTCACGCGACACGGAGGTGGCTTCGCAAAAGGTGAGCGGGGGAAACCTCTCCGGCGCCGTTGCAGTGGGCAAGCTGATTGCCGACCGGGCAAAGCAGGCCGGTGTGGGAGCCGTGGTCTTTGACCGCGGCGGATACAAGTACCATGGCCGCGTCAAGGCGCTAGCCGATGCCGCCCGCGCAGGCGGGCTTAGTTTCTGAACGGTTTACGGCGTTTCAGGCGCCGCTGGAGCACTCATTGGCGAAGATAAATCCCGATACGCTCAATCTGCAGGAACGCGTCATCCGCACCAACAAGTGCCAGAAGACAACCAAAGGCGGCCGCAACATGAGTTGGAGCGCCCTGGTGGTCGTTGGCGATGGCGAAGGGCATGTGGGTGTTGGCTTGGGCAAGGCTCGCGGCATTCCCGATGCAATCCGCAAGGGCATCGAAGCTGCCCGTAAGAGCCTGATCCGCGTGCCACTCACCTCCGGCACACTGCCGCACGAGATCTTTCTGCGTCAAGGCGCTGCCGAGGTCATGCTGAGGCCGGCATCAGCTGGAACCGGAATCGTTGCGGGCAGCAGCATGCGGACGATTCTCGAACTTGCCGGCGTTACCGATGTGCTGGGCAAATCGTTAGGCTCGGCCAACGCGCTGAATATCGCATGGGTGACCATCGAGGCGCTGAAGCGGATGAAACAGGCCGGCGAGGTCGCACGGCTGCGCGGAGTGGACCCGCTGCGGCGCCACGACACCGCGCCGGCAGAGGACGTGGTGCTATGACGACCGCGCTGAAGATCACGCTGGTAAAGAGCGTCATTGGTGGCATGCACGATCAGCGCGCCACCGTGCGATCACTTGGTTTGCGCAGACTCGGACAGAGTGTGGAGCGCCCGGATACGCCGGTTGTGCGCGGCATGATTCACCGGGTGCAGCACCTGGTGGTGGTGGAAGCCGCCACCGAAACCAAGGGTTGACGGTACGGTATAAAACAACTATGACTGAACAGCCAGAACCCATTGCGGCGCATACGCTAAAGCCCGCGCCTGGATCGACGCACCGCCGAAAGCGCGTGGGCCGAGGCATTGGCAGCGGACGTGGCAAAACGTCCACTCGCGGATACAACGGAAACAAAGCTCGCGGCAGCGTGAATCCAAACTTCGAAGGCGGCCAAACCCCGCTCCATCGCCGGCTGCCGGAGCGTCGCGGCGTAGGGAAGCGAAATCCGCACGGGTTTCACCCGATTCGCAAGCGTCAATACGCGCTCATCAATGTGGGCGCGCTCACCACGCTGTTCTCCCCCGATGACGTGGTAACGCCGGATGTGCTGCTGCAGCGCGGCTTGATCCGGAACCTGCATCAGGGATTGAAGGTGCTGGCAGACGGTGAGTGTAGCATCAAACTGGCGATCTCCGCGCACGCGGTCTCGGCGGCGGCACGAACCAAGATTGAGGCGGCAGGCGGGGAGGTTACTCTTCTTCCCGCGATCAGGAGCCGAGCCTAGATGTTTCAGGCCGTTCGTCGGGCCGCCTCCATACCGGAGCTAAGAAACCGGATTCTGTTCGTGCTCGGCATGTTCAGTATCTTTGCCGTCGGCGCGCACATTCCGGTCCCGGGGATCGATCACGCCAAGCTGGCGGCGATTATGGGCCAGCAAGGCGGAGGACTGTTGGGCCTCGTGGATGTGTTCTCCGGAGGCGCGTTTCGGCGAATGTCGCTGTTCGCCATGGGTATCGCGCCCTACATCAACTCCTCCATTATCATGCAGATGATGGCGGTGGCGATACCACAGTTGGACGCGCTCCAAAAGGAGGGCGAGTCGGGTCGAAAGCAAATCGCCCGAATCACCCGGCGCCTCACGGTTGCCCTGTCGGTTCTTCAGGCAACCGGCATGACGCTCATCTTCTCGCGCGGTGGCATCGAAGTATCCTGGATTACGCGCATCCAGATCATCGTAACGCTTACAGCAGCCTCCCAGTTCCTCGTCTGGATGGGTGAGCAGGTTACCGAAAAGGGCGTTGGCAACGGAGTGTCGCTGGTGATTTTTGCCGGCATCCTGCTTAGCTTGCCGTACCAGGTGAATCTGATCTGGCTGCAGGTTAGCCATGGCACCGTGCCGTGGATCAACATGGTGCTCCTGATTGCTGCATTCGTCGGAACCGTCTATGCCGTGGTTTATATTACGGAAGGTACGCGTCGGATCCCCATCAGCCATGCCAAGCGCGTAATCGGTATGCGGCAGACTCAAGCGCAAAGTTCGTTTCTGCCGATCAAGGTGAACACGGCCGGTGTTATGCCGATCATCTTTGCCATCTCGATGGTCCTGCTGCCGCAGACGTTGGTGCAGCTGGTGCCCCCCGCAAGCAGCGGGCCGTTCGCATGGATCCATAACTTCGCAACCTGGTTCAATCCGGCGGCAAACTGGATCCCGCTGGGCCTATATGCGCTCGCGGTTATCGTCTTTACATACTTCTACACCTCCATTGTGCTGAATACGGAGGAGCTCTCCGACAATCTGCGCAAGTACGGCAACTACATTCCCGGTATCCGACCAGGTAAGCCTACGCTGGACTACCTTGAGCGTGTGGTATCACGCATCACCCTGGCGGGAGCGGTGTTCCTGGCCCTCGTCGCCGTTGCTCAGTACCTCATTCCAGCGTGGACCGGCTTCCGCAGCTTTACGCTGGTCGGCGGTACGTCGCTTCTCATCGTGGTGGGTGTGGGTATTGAAACGCTGCAGGCTATCGAGGCCCAGCTGATCATGCGAAATTACGAAGGATTCATCCGGAACAAGAAGTAGTCGGCCCGGTAGCCGGCTGTAACTCGGCGGGCTGCGGCTATGCTGCGCTCGCAAAACCGGCCAAACGGGCGACGACGCTCCGAGGCCCTGCTGTATACAATCTCAGCCTGTTCGGGGTGTGTACCCGCAAAGGCGCGGGGAAAAGAGGCTATGTACATCGTATTGCTGGGTCCGCCCGGCTCGGGGAAAGGAACGCAGGCCGCGCGGATCGCCGCCTACTGCCGCATTCCAGCGGTATCAACCGGCGCCATTTTTCGCGATGCCCTGGCACGTGGCACGGCGCTCGGCCAAGCCGTTAGCGCGGTGAGAATGGATCGCGGAGAGTATGTACCCGACGATGTGGTACTGGCTGCTGTGGATGAGCGGTTGGCGCTACCAGACTGCGCCAACGGCTGCATTTTCGACGGTTTTCCGAGAACCGTGGAGCAGGCGCACGGACTGGACGCTGTGCTGGTTGCGCGGCACGCGTCGCTGGACATGGTACTGGAACTAATCGTGCCCGAGGCAGTACTTATCGACCGCTTTACGGGGCGGCGGGTGTGCCCCAGGGATGCCTCCACGTACCACGTTCGGTATCAGCCGCCAAAAGTAGACGGGCGATGTGACCTGTGTGGGAGTCCGCTCATCATTCGGGCCGACGATGCCGAAGACGTGGTAGAGCGCCGGTTGGCACTCTATCACGAAGCCACGATGCCATTAGCGAAGAACTACCGAAACCGAGTACAATATCGGGCTATCGAAGCGGATCGATCAGCCGATGCCATTTTCGAAGCGGTGAAGGTCGCGCTTGGCGCATGCATGCCGCAGACCGCCGCGGCGCCGCCTTCGCAGGCGTGCAGTGCCGGACAATAGCAGAAGCTACTGTATGAAAGATACCAGCCGAACCGTCGGCGTACAACCGAAGACCGATGCGGAGATCGAATTGATCCGCCAGGCCGGGCGCGTCGTCCACCGAGTTCTGAACGCGTGCGGTCAGGCAGTCGCGCCCGGAATTGTAACCGGGGATCTTGAAGATATCGCTATCTCGGTTATATCCGCCGCCGGTGGGTCTTCTCCCTTCCTGGGGTATGCACCACCCGGTCATCCGCCGTATCCTGCATGGACGTGCGTGTCGGTGAATAACGAGATCGTGCATGGAATTCCCGGACGCCGCAAACTGGAGGAAGGCGACATCGTCACGGTAGACGTCGGCGTGGAGCTGCATGGCTTCATCGCCGACAGCGCCTGGACTTTCGCTGTAGGCGAAGTGAGCTCCGAGACTGCAATGCTGCTTGAAGTTACCGAGCGAGCCCTGTACGACGGCATCGCGCAGGTCCACAGCGGCGGTCGCGTGTCCGACATAGGAGCAGCCGTGCAAACCCGGGCGGAACGCAGTGGGCTTTCGGTGGTGAAGGAGCTGACCGGGCACGGAGTCGGGCGATCTCTTCATGAGGATCCGCAGATACCCAACTACGGACGGCCCGGGCGGGGACCGGAACTGGTAACCGGGATGACGTTCGCGATCGAGCCGATGCTGAATCTGGGCGGGTCTCGGATCGCCGTGCTGGATGACGGGTGGACCATAGTAACAGCCGACGGATCACGGTCGGCGCACTTCGAACATAGCGTTGCCGTGGCGGATTGCGGTGCGCAGATTCTGACAAACGGAGACTGAATGCCAGGACCAAGACGACCATCCGGGCCAATGCGCCCGGGCGCGCAGCGCCGCAAGAAACCGCCCGTCGCAGCCACCACACCTGGTGCGACCACGGGAGCGCCGGTACGGAAAGTGCCCGCGGCCGACTCTGGCAAAGAGCCGGGGATTGAAGTAGAGGGTGTGGTGTCGGAAGCGCTGCCGAATGCAACGTTTCGCGTGGAGATAACTGTGGGCGAGCAGGCACGTTCAGTGCTGGCGCATGTCTCGGGGAAGATGCGGCAGAACTACATCCGTATTCTCCCGGGTGACCGCGTGCTTCTGGAGTTATCGCCATACGATGTGGAGCGAGGGCGTATTCGATATCGGTATAAGTCATAGTCGGTTAAATGCTGCAGTTGCGTGCGGCAGATACTCGCGCCACCGCGCAAAGTCCGATCGGTGACGTGATGGGCACTAGCGTGTGCCGCGACGGAGGTGTTTTGTGAAGGTTCGAGCATCGGTGAAGAAGATGTGCGAAAAATGCAAGGTCATCAAGCGCGAGGGCGTGGTTCGCGTAATCTGCGTCAACCCGAAGCACAAGCAGCGCCAGGGCTAGGAGGCCGTTTTGGCTCGTATTTCCGGTGTGGATCTGCCGCGCGATAAGCGCATCGAGTACGCGCTGACGTACATCTATGGTATCGGCCTGCCGAGCGCGCAGCGGATCGTGGCGCAGGCGAAAATCGATCCGGCTACGCGGGTTCGGAACCTTACCGATACCGAAGCCGGAAGCCTCCGCGAAATCATCGAGCGCGAGTATCGCGTAGAGGGTGATCTTCGCCGTGAGTTTCAGCTGAGCATCCGGCGACTGATGGAAATCGGCTGCTATCGCGGCATGCGGCATCGCCGCGGACTGCCGGCGCGCGGACAGCGAACCAAAACCAATGCCCGTATGCGGAAGGGTCCGAAGCGCGCGGTTGCAGGTAAGAAGAAGCTGAAGAAGTAGGCTGGAAAGTAGAGGATTCTATTGGCATCCAAGCAGCCCACGAAGGGCCAAACAAAAACGCGGTCGCGCGAACGGAAGAATATCGTGGAAGGAATCGCCTACATCCAGTCGACCTTCAACAACACGATCGTAAGCCTGGCAGACGTAAACGGCGCCGTAATTGCCAGCGCCAGCGCCGGGAGTGTTGGCTCGTTCAAAGGAACGCGGAAGGGTACGCCGTTTGCCGCGCAGGTTGCGTCCGAGAGCGCAGCACGCAAAGCCATGGATCACGGCCTGCGTCGGGTAGAGGTGATGGTCAAGGGTACCGGCGCCGGCCGCGAGACGGCTATTCGGGCCCTGACGTCAGTAGGCATAGAGATTACCATGATCAAGGATGTGACCCCACTGCCTCACAATGGTTGCCGCCCGCCGAAGCGGCGAAGGGTTTAGGAGTTGCGAGTGATGTTCAGGAGTAACGATGGCAAATAACCACGATCCACGGTGCCGCCAGTGCCGTCGCGAAGGCGCCAAACTGTATCTCAAGGGCGATAAGTGCTATAAACACTGCACGATGGAAAAGCCGAGCAAGGACGGCAAGACGCGGTTCCGCGACAAGCCGCCGGGAATGCATGGCGCCCCGACGTTCCAACGGAAAGTAACGGAATACGGTCAGCAACTGCGCGAAAAGCAGAAACTGCGAAGGATCTATTGCGTCCTCGAGCGACCGTTTCGAAACTACATGTCTGAGGCGCAACGGAGAGCAGGCGTAACCGGTGAGAACCTCCTGCAACTGCTGGAAGCTCGCCTGGATAACGTGGTTTACCGCATGGGGCTCGCAGCGTCGCGCGCCCAGGCAAGGCAGATGGTGACGCACCGGCACTTCACGGTCAACGACCGGCCGGTCAACATTCCGTCGTTTGAAATGAGGGCTGGTGATACCGTCGGCGTCGCCCCGTCTATGCGCGCCAAGGGTGGAATCACTGAGGCGCGTCAGCGTGTGCACCGGCAGCGACCGCCGAACTGGATCACTTTCGATACGAACCAGATGCAGGGCACGGTGGTGACGCTTCCGAGCCGCGATCAGATTGATACCGATGTGCGCGAGCAGCTCATCATCGAGTTCTACTCCCGGTAATGTGCCGACCTGCGCCGCTCGCCGAGGGCGGTGGCGAACGGCAATCCGGAAGGCGATGTGCTTAAAGACAGTCGCGGGCGGCTGCGCAAGGAGAGTGTGACAAATGGAATCGGCTGTGCCGAAAATCGGTACTCTGGAATCTACCAGCAGCTACGGCAAGTTTTTGGTCGAACCGCTTGAGCGTGGTTACGGCGTTACGCTGGCCAATGCATTGCGGCGGGTAATGCTCAGCTCCATTCAAGGGGCTGCAATCACAAGCGCCCGCATCGACAAGGTGCTGCACGAGTTCTCCACGATACCGGGCGTTAAGGAAGACACCACCGAACTGCTGCTGAATCTGAAAGACATCAACGTCCGCGTCCACCGCAATGGCGTGGTACAGTCCGATCAGCCGCGCGTATTGAGACTCAAGGTAATGGGACCGGCCCGCGTTACCGGGGCCGACGTTGTTTGCCCGGAAGACGTAGAGGTTGTGAATCCCGAAGTCTACCTGGCGACCATTTCAGACGAGGGTGTCGAGCTTGGTATTGAGATGACGGTCTCGATCAACAAGGGCTACGTACTCGGCGACAAGCATGAGGACCTGCCGGAAGCCGAGATCGGTACAATCGCACTGGGCGCTGCATTTACACCCGTTCGAAAAGTGAGCTTCGCTGTAGAGGCGACGCGAGTGGAATCGAACACCAATTTCGAGCGCCTCATCCTCGAAGTTTGGACAAATGGTACGCTGGCGCCCGAAGAAGCCATGAGCTCTGCCGCCCGGCACCTCTCGCAATTCTTCGCGTTGTTCGTGAACTATAAGCGGCAGCCAGGCGACGTAATGGCACTGCCCGCACTCAACGACGAGACCGAGGATGATGAGACGGTACCGGCTATCCGGATCGAAGAGCTGAACTTCACCGTGCGAACGTACAACTGTCTCAAGAAAGAGTCGATCCTCAATGTTCGCGAACTTATCCGGTGGACCGACGAGCAGCTGATGCAAATCCGCAACTTCGGCAAGGTCTCACTGGACGAAGTACACGAGAAACTGGCAGTGCACGGACTGACCCTGCGCGCAGGGCGACCTGCAATTGCGGCTGTGGACGGCGAGAAGGATAACAACTGAAATGCGGCACAAGCGAGGTTATAAACGGTTCGGATTGCCGAGCGACCAACGTAATGCCCTGCTCAAGGGCCTTACGCGGAGCTTGCTCATGCATGATCACATCACCACCACCGAGGTCCGGGCAAAGCAGGTGAGGCCGATTGTGGAGCGATTAGTAACGATCGCGCGCAAGGGATCATCATCCGCAACCGTGCCGGAACAGGTTCATGCCCGGCGTCTGGTCCGGCGTTATGTGGACAGCAACGTAAGGAAGTTTATAGAAGATCCGGAGCAGCGTGGCGCCAAAGGCGGTGCCCGGCCAGCGCATAATCCGGAGTACGTCACCGCGCGCCTGTTCGATGTGATTGCCCCTCGATACATGACGCGGCCCGGTGGCTACACCCGCATCATTCATGTTGGCATGCGACGGGGAGACGCGGCCCCGATCGTTATGCTGGAGTTTGTGGAAGAGGCCGTTACCGGGGAAACCACCGCTAAGGCCAAGAAAACAACGGGTCGGAAAGCGGCGGCCGGTTAGAGCCGGTAACGCAAGAGGCGCTGTCTGGGATCGTGGGCTCGCCGGCACAATACAGGGCCGTCATCTGCTACGACGGTACGGAGTTCCACGGCTTTCAGTGGCAGCAGGGCTGCCGGACAGTGCAACAGACGCTTGAGGAGGCAATTCAACAGCGAGGAGCGCTGATAGGCAGAGTGAACGCGGCAGGGCGCACCGACGCGGGTGTGCACGCGCTGGGGCAGGTAGTAAGCTTTACTGCCGAGCTTTCGGTGCCGGTGTGCCGTATCAGCGCCGCGCTAAACGGCGTACTCCCGGCCGATGTAGCTGTTAGCCGGGCCGAAGAAGCATGCGATGGCTTTCACGCCCGTTTCTCGGCGTCCGCCCGAGTTTACTGGTATCTGATCTCGGCAGGCGGCGCCGACGGACCGCTGATGAGGCGGCACACAGCAGTGGTTCGCAAGGCACTGGATGTGCAAGCCATGAACATGGCTGCTCAGACGCTTATCGGTGAGCACGATTTCCGTGCATTTGCCGCGGAAACCGAGCCGGATGCATCAACGTGCAGGCGGGTTATGCGGTGCTGGGTCCGCCGATGGCGTGGCCTGATCCTGGTACAGGTGGAAGCGAACGCATTCTTGCGGGGAATGGCGAGGACGCTGACTGGAACGCTGATCGAGGTCGGCGCCGGAAAGCGGACGGTTCAGAATGTGGCTGGGCTGCTGGATGGCGGACAGCGGGGCGATGCGGGACCCACGGCTCCGGCCCAGGGCCTCTATCTGTATCGCGTACGATATGGGAAACGACAGGAGTTCGGCGCGCGGCGGTCGGCACTAGAGCAGGAAGGGCGGGACGTGAATTAGATGGCGAAAGCAACTCGGTTTGCATCGGTAGAAGAAATGCGGGAGTCACGTGTTTGGTACGTGGTGGATGCGGCTGACCAGCCCGTCGGCCGTGTGGCCGTAGAGGCTGCACGATTGCTGCGCGGCAAGCACAAAACAATCTACACACCCAACGTGGATTGCGGCGATCATGTAATAATCGTGAATGCTGCTAAAGCTGTTTTAACTGGTGGCAACAAGGGCAAGGAACCCATCTATCACCATACCGGCTGGCCAGGTGCATTGAAGAGTGTACAGCGTGGCGCCGAGTTGGCCGCTACACCGCAACGCACCCTGCGACGGGTTGTCCGTGGAATGCTGCCACACACCCGACTTGGTGACGCCATGGTGCGCAAGCTCAAGGTGTACAGCGGTCCGGAGCACCCGCATGAGGCGCAGCATCCCGTACCGTTCCTGGGTACCCGAAAGAATGGGGGAGAGTAGACTTGCCCGAAGACAGCAGCGTGCGCTACTACGGAACCGGCCATCGCAAAAATGCGACGGCACGTGTTTGGATTACTCCCGGTGATGGGCTTGTGACGATCAACCACCGCGACGGACGCAAGTATCTTGGCCGGGAGCTATTGTACAAGCTCCTTGAGCAGCCGTTTACGGCTACTGAGACCACAGGTCGCTTTAACGTAATTGCGCACTGCACAGGCGGCGGCGTTACCGGTCAGGCCGGCGCGATCCGTCACGGCATCTCCAAGGCGCTGTTAGCCGTGGACCCAGAGAACCGGCCGGCACTGCGCCGAACCGGCCTACTGACGCGGGACCCGCGCGTAAAAGAGCGCAAGAAGTACGGACGGAAGCGAGCACGGCGTGGCTTCCAGTTCAGCAAGCGCTAAATCGGAGCCCTGCAAATGGCAACAATGCGCCGCGTAGTCGGCAGTCTGCACTCAATTCGGCAACCCTCCGTCGCTATGGTAATGGCGTCGGTAGCCGTTTGCCTAACGGGTGTCGCGCGTGCGCAAAGCCAGATCACGCTCAACCTGCCGCCGATTGCAGCCTCCAGTGGCACTGTTGTTACGGCTTCCGCCAGCACGTCGGTACTGCCGGGAACGCGGCGTGAGTGGGTACGCAAGCCGATGGCGAGCAGACACATGACGGCACGCGGTGCGCCGTCGCGCCACCGTCCCGTTGTTGGCAGCCTTGGTCAGTTGCTGCGAAGCGCCGGTTTCTATCGGCGGCCGGGTGATCGCAGTACCATCGCCACTGCGCAGGCGGGAACCTACGTTGCTGTACAGCAGCAGGAAGGCGGCTGGTGCGGCATTCTGATGGCGGATGGCTCTACCGGTTGGGTACCTGCGGCGGCAATTCGCAAACTGGACGATCCCGTGGTTAGCGACGCCACGTCGTCAGGACCGCCGCCGGCACCGGTCGGGGCTGGCGCAGGGGATATCTACCCCCGTCAGGACCGCCCGTTCTTCACCGGCAATGCCGCCGAGCTGATCCGCGTTGCGGAGAGCTACCTGGGCGTGCCGTACAAGTGGGGCGGCAACACAACAGCCGGCATCGATTGCAGCGGTTTCGTCAAAAATGTATTCGGCGCTCTCGGGTTCCAACTGCCACGACTCGGCTCCGACCAGATGGCGTATGGCGTGCCCGTACCCGAAGACCAGCTTCAGCCAGGCGACCGCCTCTATCTGGTTCGGCGCACCAATCGGCTTGGCGTGGAGCACACCGCGCTCTATATGGGTAACGGCCTGTTCATCCACGCATCGAGCGGCAAGCATGGCGTGGCGATCAGCCATCTGTTCACGCCAAAATGGCAGCGACTGTTCGTCTGCGCCCGGCGATAGGCTGCCTACTAACGAATTCACCAATTTCGCATCGCCGGCATCACGCTGGAGCATGGAGAACGCAATAATGTCTCGTATTTGTCAACTATCCGGTAAAGGCCCGATGAAGGGCCATCGACGTCGGCACCCACACAGCGGTGCATGGAATCTGCGCGCGCCGAAAAAGAACCACACGTTTCTGCCGAACCTGCAGACGCTTACGGTAATGACGCCGGATGGCAAAGTACGCCTGAGGGTGGCTGCTCGTATGATGACGAGCCGCATCGCGCAGGAGTACCTCTCCGGTACGCGCGCCTTACCTGCCGAGTTGACCCGAAAGGCGCGACGCCACCGCCCCGCCTGAACGCCGTTCCCGGTTTACAAGCAACACCAGAGCGTTCGGCGGCCTCGCTCTTGCATGCGCTGCGGTACTGGCCTACGCGTGAGGAGCACGCGGCTGCCCAGATCCCGCCGTCGGCGCCTGCTGGTTGGATCTCAATGAAGCCGTTGCTCCAAGCTCCTGCAGCTGACGGCGAATCGACTCGGCTTTGCGGTGCGGCAGATTCCGCACAACGGTGAGCGGCGTCGCCGCGCTCACCAGTACCATTTGGCGTTTGGCCTCAGGCATATTGACCACCATCAGATTCACCAGCTTCAGCGCAAGCTCGTTCTCAGTGCGTCGGTCGTACGCAACCAGCAATACGTCGTAGTTCTGCAGCAGCGCCTCGGTGGAATCCACAGCGGCAGTGCCGACGATAGAAACCTTTTTCGTCGGGTCGGAACCTACATCCAGCAGGCGGTTGCACCGGTCACACACGTACCGCTGTACGGTCATGGCGACACGATGTTCGGTGTGGCAGTATTGGCAGATGACGGTGCGAACGGGGACCGGCTCGCCGAACGCAAAATGGACCGTCCGGTGACAGTGATCGCATTCAAAATCGTCGGTGGGAGGAGCGATAAAAAGGTTGTTTGAGGTGCAATATGGGCACGGAAACGGCACCGTTGGCAGGTCGGACGCCTGCTTGCCGCGCCAAACCGACAACCCGACGATAACCAGCCCCAGCGCAATCGCGAACGACGAAAAGATCAGCTCGGCCAACCGGACGCCTGGCGCCGGATGGAAGCGGGTCAGGTAGAGAAGTAGGCCGCCGACCGCAAGGATCACAGCGCCGTTCCAGGCGGTCAGGAGCGATTCAACCCACTCCGCTTCCAGCAGCTCAGAGAACTTGTTGGTGGTCTTGGCCATGAACCGTGCCTCCGTGAAGGAAGTATAGTCGCGCGCGCTCAGCTTGTCAACGCCCGCACGAGCCTTTGGCCCTACTCAACCGCCGACAAGCCGATTCGGATTGAGGACCTCCACTCCGATCCCGCCTCCAGTGCGATCAACCCGGCATCGATGCCACGCGGCTGAAGGTTTATGGCGTCGGTCACACACGTATACGGCTCCAGACAGATCACATTTCGCTGCGTTGGGGCGTACACCACCCACTCCCGAAATGGTTCGGCGGCCGCAACATACAGCTCCAGTCCACTCTCCAGATCACGAATACGCGCGGTCGAGGCTCCGCCGGCATCGCGAGCCGATACCCTGGTATAGACGGTGTCGAACGTCCGGCCGTCCAGCGGCGTGAAGGCCCGTAAGTCGGTGGCATCGGCTGCATCGGCCAGCGCCAGCACACGCCCGGTGGGCATCAAGTCCTGAAGTTGCCAAACCGCAGCACAGGGTACTGTAACCTCAAGGTTGGCGCGGCTCGCAGCCGGCACAGCTTGCGCCTGGTCGATGGTCATGACTCCCGGCCGAAGTTGCGTGGGAAACCAGGGATGGATGCCGAACCCGATCGGAATGGCTTCTGCCTCTTTGTTTGCAATGGCGATCTCCATCCCTAGCTCACCGTCGGAGAGCCGCCAGCAGACTTGTACGGAGCATCGGAACGGGTACTGCTCCAGAACGTCCGCGTGAAGGCCGGTATCGAACTCCAGCGTCAAAGCGGCGCTCTCCGCAGTGCACTCGGAACGCACCGCCTTCCAGGCTTGATCGCCGGCCAGGCCGTGGATCGCCTGGTGGGCAGATCGATCCCAACCTTTGTCCAGCGAGCGCTGCATCTTGAGCGCCCGGCCATTCCAAACATAGGCGCCGTCTCGCACTCGATTCGGAAAAGGAAAAAGCACGGGTATTCCGGCGTGAAACGGCGATTCCATCAGTTCCCGCAAATCTGCGGGTGGAAGCACGCACAACAGAGGCTCACAAGCGGGCGTACCGCCGGGCCCTCGTGCTGAGGTTGTCAGACTGACGCAGTTGCCTCCGAGCTCGGGCACAAGGGCTGCTGCCGCCGTAAATACTTCGTCGAATAGCGTATAGGTGGTGAACCCGGCTGTTTCGCCGGTTTCGATGTGGTACCGGGTCATGTAGCGATTCGCTCCGCGTCCAGAAGAATGGAGCCGCGCACCGTGCCGGCATCCATTCCCCATCCGGGTGCGGCATCCCTGCACCAGCCGCGTCACGTGCCCTGGATGGTTCGACCGGGCGAATTGCAGGAATCTTGCGCACGGGCCGCTAACCTGAATTCACCGCATGTTCGAGGAGGAACAACTATGAAGCGAGTTATCACTACCGTTGGCAGCATAATGGCGCTTGCCATTCTGGCGATCAGCATGGCGTTTGCCTCGCCGGTGCAAAAGCCCAAGCATCACGTGATGAAGCACACGATGCACCATGCCAAGACGATGAGCATGAAGTGCCCGGCGTGTGGCATGACTCTTTCGATGCACAAATCGAAGATGACACCGGTCGCGGTCAAGATGCATGGCAAAACCATGTACTGCTGCGCGCGCTGCCACATGAAGGCGATGGCGGGTCACAAGATGGCGGCAAAGCATCACGCTCTGAAGCATAAGAGCGCGCATCACAAGACTAAGTAGCCACGTTCCGCGCGCCGGAGTCTGCGACCCGCAAATAGTCCCGCTCTGCAGCTTCGATTTGGTAAGCCGGTGAGGGCGGCCCAGCGGGCGGCTGCGACTCTGTGCTGGTGTACCGCCGAGGCCCGTCTCTAATTGAGACGGGCCCGGCGTGCTCCGCACGGCTGTGCGACCGTTTCTCTTTCCGCCAATCCGCATTGCATTGAGAATGAAGGCTAATGGCTAGAACGTTTTCCCCCCGTAGGTCGCGAGATGTCACCACCGGCGTCAAGCCGTCGGAAGTAGTTATATACATTCTGGTTGTGTTGGGGATCATCGCCGCAGTACGTTGGTATATCAACTATCGCCACTCCGCGCCGTATGCTCTTTCCGCATTCTACGGCGCGATCAAGGCTTCAAAGGCGCACGATCAGTACGCCTTGCTCGATCCATCGATTCAGGCGCAGTACGCCACGGAGAAGGAATACGACCAGCAGTGCCCGTTGGCCCATGGGTACGCCGATCGCATTCAGAACGTCAACCTTGGTGACCCGAAATACGATAATCTCCAGAATCCCACCATCGCGGAGATTACCGCGCATGTTACAGTCCGCAGCCCATCCCAAGGAGAGCAATTGTACCAAACTGGCACATCCACCTACATTGACAAGGACGTGCTTAAGAAGGATGCCGCCGGCGACTGGAAGGTCGTACTTGGTAAGTGCCAGCTGGGTATGACCGCCTCCCCAGCGAATCCCACTGGCATGAACTAGGCCGATACGGGGCGCCCGGATACGGTTTCTTGCGTGCTCGGGCTGTCATGGGATTGACGGTGCGTGGTATCATTACCCGATTTGTGTGCTAGGTCGGCAGTCAAGCTGCCGATGCTCACAACCGATCATGGAGGCTCGCGCATGACGGCATTCGCTAACCGTAGTTCCCGACAGCGGCATGCAGCTCGCGGTGGCTCGCCGATGCCGATCATCGCATCGGTTTGTGTGGCGATACTCGTGGCCGGGGGCGCCTGGTGGTGGTTCCGTATGAGGCGGCCCGACCCGGCCGCGGATGCGATGAAGTACCTGCAAGCCAGCAAAACGCAGGATTACGCAACAATGTACGAGTACTCTGTTGTGAATAAGGCGCAGTTCCCTACCGAGGCCGCCTATGAGGCGCAGCACCGCGCGGCGATTGGCATGGTTCCGCCGGCCCTGTTGAAGCAGGTGACAGACAGCCTTACATTCTCATTAGGCAAGGCGACGGTTAACGGCGACGAGGCAACTGTTCCGGTGGCATTTAGCGTAACGGTGCTTGGCCAGAGTATTCACAAGTCAGTTCCCATGCGTATGCACTATAGCGGATCCGTATGGCAGGTGGAATCCGGCCAGCAGCCCGGTTTGGGTATGCCGCGATCGCCGGCGCTGAACCAGGCTACACCGGGTCGTTAGCCATATGCCGCTAAAAACCAGTAGTGTTGGCTAATCGGGTGCAGCCGGACCAACGATTCCATGCAGAAAGTTGCTTGTGGCATTATAAACTTTCTGTATTTCTGTTAAACTGTTAACATGCGAGCGGGCAACGCGCCACGGGTTCGTGTGACGCCTTGCTAGGCGGCGCGGCGGCTGTTCACGATGCGGTGTCGCTGGTTCGTCAAAGGATGCGAGCGGCGGCCCGGCGTGCGGGTCGTGATGCCGAAGGACTCGTACTGGTCGCAGTTAGTAAAAGCGCTTCCGCAGAGCGCATCCTGCAGGCAGTCGCTGCAGGAGTTAACGACTTCGGAGAGAACTACCTTCAAGAAGCTGAGCCTAAGATCGCGGCAGTAGCAGCTGCCGGAGCCAGACCCAACTGGCACTTTATCGGGCACGTCCAGCGCAACAAGGCGCGCGGTGTGGCAGTTGGATTCGACTGTGTGCAGAGCATCGACTCACCTGAGATAGCAGCCAAACTGGCGGCCCGCAGCGCAGCAGCGGGAAAGGCCCTGCCGGTGTTGCTGCAGGTGCGGTTGGACCCAGACCCGGCGAAGCATGGTGTGCCCGTCGAGGATGTGGAAGCTGCGGTGAGGCAGGTCCGTGCGCTCGATGGCGTGAGGCTGCACGGCATGATGGCCATACCACAAGCTTCGGAGCGGCCCGAAGATGCGCGAGAGGCGTATCGGACGCTGTTTGAGGTGTGGAAGCGAATCGCATGGCGAGAGCCTGCTGCCCTATCCATGGGCATGAGCTCCGACTATGAGATCGCGATAGAAGAGGGCGCCACGCATATACGCGTGGGAACAGCCATATTCGGCGCCCGTGACGCGACCGTTGCGGAGAGAGCCGGATAGTATCGCCGGCAGGCGATTTAACGACCGGAGCAACATCATCTATGAAGAGCCAATATGGCGCGCGGGAGGCAATAAATGACTGCTGAACCGGTTCGGAATGACGGAGCTACAAGGCGGAACGCCGCGCAGAAGTTCGCAGAGTTGATCTTTGGCCCACAGTTTGCCACCGACGAGGCAGCGGAAACCCCGCCCGCCCCGGAGGTGGTTACCGAGCCTGGCCCAGAGCTTGAGCTGAAGACTCTACGCCATAACCGTATCGCCGTGCGCCGCCATGTGCGCGTGTACGACGATGCCAAACCTGCTGCCGATGGCCTGATCAAGGGCGAGCAGCAGCTGATCAACCTCGAGAATGCATCCCCGCAGATGGCCGAGCGTGTACTGGACTTCCTGCTCGGCGTTACCTACGCGCTCGACGGCGATCATGAGAAAGTCGGATCGCGCGTGTACCTGTTCGTGCCTGCCAACGTCGGGATCGAGCGGGATGCTGGTTTGCCCCCAAACACACCTCCGGCTACGCCTTAGCTGCACCGGTTGTGGTAGCACCTATCGGGCGTTTTGCCGCATCCTTCGTGGTCGGCAAAACGCCCGTCTAAAACGGTGTCATCGCGATCATTTGGTGGCCAATAGCGCCGGCTGGTAAGAGATAACCGAGCTCACACCGGGCTCGCGCATCGTAACGCCATGCCACGCCGGTGCTTTCTCCATGGTCGTAGGATTGTGCGTGATGGCGATGATCTGTGAGCGCCGACTGAACTCTTCTACCAGCGCAACGTACTTTTCCACGTTGGCTCCGTCCAGTGGCGCATCGACCTCGTCCAGGATCACAAACGGACTTGGCCGAACCGCGTGAAGCGCGAAGAGTAGCGCGGCAGCGGTGAGGGCACGTTCGCCGCCTGAGAGCGCCTCCAGTGGTTGCACCTTCTTGCCGGGCGGCGTAACCGTAATCTCAATGTTCGGTTCGGCAGGGTCCCCGCCAACCCGGACGATCTGTGCGCTGCCGCCATCAAAAAGGCGCTGGAACAGTCGCTGGAATTCCGCCTGCACCGCGGTCACGGTCTCTTCGAACACGCCGGCCGTGGTGCGGTCGATCTCCGAAATTGTGGCACGCACCGAGTCACGTCCGGATTCAAGATCGACTCGCTGCGATTCCAGAAAAGTCCGCCTCTCCTCAAGGCGATTGAACTCCTCGATAGCCCCGGTGTTTACCAGGCCCATGGCTCGGATCTCCCGTCGCAGTCTTGAGACCTCTGCGGTAGTTGCCCGGTCGATGGCGCCTGCTTGATCTGATTGCAGCGCGGTATCGGGGTCGATGCCGTACTCCTCGCGCAGCCGTGCGATAGCTTGAGCTTGCTGAGCCTCAATTCTTGCTGCCCGCATCTCGATGCCGTGGAGTGCGCGTTCTGCGGAAGCCACCGTCGCGAGTGCGCTTTCGGTGGAGGAAAGGGAGTCGGCGTTGTTTTGGCGCAGGGTATCGCGCCGCTCTGTCGCCAATTCAAGGGACTGTTGCGCGCGCGCAAAAGACTCGCTCGCGGCTTGCTCCAGAATGGTTAGTTCTGCCGCGGCTTTGGCCAGTTCGGCTGACCGGGCTGCGACACCGCTTGCCTCACGTGCACGCTGCTGCTCCCGCGCGCGAACGTTAGCGAGCGTAGTCGAGGCATCGCTCATCTCACGCCTGGCTGCGCCGAGTCGCTCTTCCACAAGTGCGACGCGAGCGTGTATGGAAGCCAGCTGCCTGCGTGCCCTGTCACGCGCGTCACTGGCCTCTGAAACGGCAAACCCCTCGGCATCGTCGGAGTTATTCTCCGTCGCTGTCGCTTCAGTTTGCAGGTCGATTACTGACTTCTCAAGCTCATCGGCCTGGCTCTGTAACCTCTGGTGGCGCAAGTGCGCCTCGCCGTCGCTTCGGACAAACGCTTCTGCTTGTGACTCCGCCTCGGCGCGGGCCGATTCTGTGAACTGAAGCGCGGTTCGAGTGGCGGCAAGGTCATTCTCTGCGGCGCCCAGCACCACAGCCGCGGCGGCCAGCTCCGCTTGCACCGTGCGAAGCACCTGTGTGGCCCCGGCTTCCTGCGCGGCCAGTTTCGGCAGTGCCCGCTGCAGGTCGTTCAACTCACCGCGCCGGCCAATCAGGTGTGTACCGCGCCCTTGCAGTGACCCTCCCGTAACCGCGCCGCCACGGGTTAACAACTCGCCGGCTTGCGTTACGATTTTGCTCCACCCCGTAGCATATTGCGACACATCCATCGCGTCTTCGAGGTTGGATACAACGAGCGCGCGATTCAGTAGCAGGTCGATCGCCGGTTGATACCGCGCATCGGTCTGCACGCAATCCGCCAGCAGTTCCGCGCGCGACCCAAGCGTCTCCGAGCTGCTGCATCTGTCCGGCGGGCGCATGAGAGGCAGTGGCAGAAACGTCGCTCGTCCGCGCCCTGTGGTCTTCAGCCAGTTGATTGCGGCCGCAGCTTCCGCCTCGGTATTGGTAATAAGGTCCTGCGCTGCGCTGCCGAGTGCTACTTCCACGGCGATCCGCAGCGACTCCGGCGCCTGCAGCACGTCGGCAACGGTACGGTAGTGTCCTGTAAGTGTGCCTTCTTCAACGGCGAGCAACACGGACTTTACGCCCTGATAATAGCCTTCGTGCCGGCGTTCAAGGTCGTTGAGCGCGGCAGCACGGGCGGCTGCGGTGGCCGAACACCTGCGGACCTCATCCAGCGCTTCCTCGGCCGCGGTCACACGTACAGCGCACCGGTCCCGTTCGGCTGCGGCCGCCTCAACGGCCTGAGCGTTTGCGGCAATCTCCCGTTCAAGAAACGTTACGCGCTCCGCCGCAGCATCGCGTCGGGCTGACGTCGAGGCCAGCGCGGCCGCCGTGCGTTCCAGCGTTTTGCCAGCGGAATCGATCTCATCGCGCAACTCGACGAGGCGCTTGCGTGCGGATGTGAGGCGCTCGGCGCGTGCTGCGGCCATGCGCAACGCTTCTTCGCGCAGTGCGCGTGCCCGTGCCTGCGCAGCAAGCAGGCTCTGCACAGCCGACTCCGTCTGCTTTAGCTCCTCGGCGATAACCGCTTCCTGGTCACGCAGCCCTACAAGCTCGGCGCTCCCCGCCTCCGTGGCCTCCGTCACACCGCGAATGCGGGCTTCGGCAGCGGTCGCCAGCACCGCCAGTTCTGCCTCGTCGCGTTGCAGGCGCGCATGTTCATTGGCGCGGCCAGTGCCGCGCTCCGTGCAAAGCGTCAGCTCCGACGTGAGGCGTGCGAGTTCAGCTCGGCCGGCGTGGTATTGGTTGGCAGCCTGTTCGGCAGCAGATTCGGCCTCTCGCAGCAGTTGGTCGTTGCTGGCCGACTGCTGTTTCACCCTCGCCGCCTCCACCTCGGCGGCTCGAAGCGTTTGCCGCGCCTCCTCATACTCGTGGCGCGTGTTCTCCAGGTCCGACGATGCCCTGAGCAGTTCAGCCGCCAGCATTCCGACCTCATTGGTGCGCAGCTGGTCGACTAACTCCTCGTAGAGTTTCGCGCGGGCCGCCTGATCTCGCAGGGCCTCAACCTGCACCGAAATCTCCAGCAGGATGTCGGTTATACGGGTCAGGTTTGCTTCAGCGGTTTCCAGCTTTCTGAGCGCTTCGCGTTTGCGTGTTCGGTACTTCTTTATTCCCGCGGCTTCTTCGAAGAGCGCCTTCCGCTGGTCACCATCGTAGGAGAGCACCGCATCGATCTCGGTCTGGCTGACGATGGAGTAGGCGCCGCGACCGGCACCGGTGTCGAGGAACAGGTCTGCCAGGTCCCGTAACCGTGCGGGCGCGCCGTTGATGAGGAACTGACTCTCTCCGGATCGGTACACACGACGGGCGATCGCAACCTCGGCGAAACCAATCGGCAGCGATTGGTCCTCGTTGTCGATCGTCAGGCGCACCTCAGCCATCCCGGTTTGTCGGCGCTTGGCCGATCCCGCGAAGATCAGGTCGGCCGTGGTGGCTGCGCGAATGCGTCGCGGATTCTGCTCTCCGAGTACCCAAAGGAATGCATCCACGATATTCGATTTGCCGCTCCCGTTGGGCCCAACGATCGCCGTAACACCCGGGTCGAAGACGAGGTCGGTGCGGTCGACAAAGCTCTTGAAGCCGGCCAGGTAGAGGCTCTTAACGCGCACGACCGCGCCTGCCATGCTTCCGGTACATGCGCCGACAAAAGAGATTGACCGTCATCCAGCAAAGTCCAGACGTCCCTGACCGGGCGCGTCGTCGTCGTCCGTGGAGCGAAACTGCTTGCTGAGCCGGAGACGCTGCCCCTGGTAGCTGGAGCCGCTGCCGGCGCCGTATACGATACCGGGCAGCGCCGTATTGCGCAAAAGCGTGACACGGAACAGTGGATGCCCTTCCTCGAGGAGAAACGGCACGTCACGGTTCCGTATTTCCAGCACCACGGCTGCGGCGCTTGTTGCGGGATCGCCGTTCGGCGCATAGCCAAATCCGGAATCGAAAAAGCCGGCGTAATGGGTCCGAAGCTCGCCGCTGCCGGCATCAAATGGCACCATCTCCGCACAGAATGCCGGAGGTATGCGGACCAGTTCTTGCGACGAGAAGATGTAGAACTCGTCGGGCTGGAGTATCATCGGCGCGCTGGATTGAGAATAGAGTCGCTCCCAGTGGCGACGGACCGAAAGAGTGCCGGGAGCACGCAGATCGATCGGTGGCGTGTTTTTGCGCGCTCGGTAACCAATTGTGATGTCTCTGGAATCGGTGAGGTGCACCGAAAGAAATATGCCGGAAGCTACACGCAGGTCGGCGGCATGCATTGCATCGCCACGTCGGTGAATGATGATCGGCTGCTGATCCAGCGCCTCCGCAGTATCACCGTCGGTTAGCAGCGGCTCACCGCGTTGAAAGCGGATTTGCGCCAACAGGTCACCGGGGCGTACGCGTACTGCAAATGAGCGCGGTACCACCTCCAGGTAAAGGCGACCGCGATATCCCGCCGGTGTGGCGTCAAACGCATCCCCATACTCGGTGACCAGGCGCGTGAAGATATCCAGCCGGCCGATTGTACTCTTGGGATTCCCGCGACCTGAGACCTCTTCCGGGAGCGCTACGCTCTCCATGAGGGGAAACAGGTAGACCTGATTCCGCTCGAGCACAGCGCCATCCGCCGGTATCGGTAAGTCGTACCAGCGAAACCGGTCCAGCTTGGAGACGAGGCCCTCCGGACCCGGCAGAAAGCTGCACTGCACGCGATAGCCCGAGCGAGACAGGCGGAGGTCGAGGCTGTTGGGCTGAACCTGTTCGTCTGCAAGCGGATCTTCGGCCGTGATGATGCCGCGCGTAAACGCTTCCAATATCCACTCTCGCGGCAGAACTCCCGATGCCAAGCCATGATCGCCATAGTCAGGCAAACTTTGGATCCGTTTCCCGGAGCTGCGTCGCAGATTGCTTCTCGCGGGATCCGGCTTGAAGATCGGCGATGAGGGCATCATAGCGCGCCCGGTCCACGGGAACCGAAACAGTTTCTCCGGATTTGCCGCTGAGAATGATGCTGTTGAACAGTTCCACTGCGTTCAGTCCGTCGTATCCCGGCGCCAGCAGCGTGTCGCCAAAGAGAATGTGTCTGGCAAAGTTCTGTGTAATCGCCGCATGTCCCGAGAGGTCGCTGAACTTTGGCTGTGGTACATCAACCAGCTTTGTGCCTGGCCCGGCCCACATCGCCTGGTTCTCGAACGTGAATTCGCGTATCGGCTTATCTACCGTACTGAATTTCAACTCCGAGTGCGAGATGACCAATTTGCCGACGTCGCCGCATATCTCGATACGCATCGTGTCGGGCGTCTCTGTGGTGCTTGCGTACAGATAACCGTGCGCGCCGTTCGGGTACTCAAGAACCGCAAACGCCTCATCCTCCACCTCGATGTCGTGGAGGCGTGTCCGGGTTTGACCCGTAACGCGGGCGGGAAGTCCGCCAAGCCATGTAAACGCGTCCAGCAAGTGGGGCGCCTGATTGATCAGAACTCCGCCACCTTCGCCCCGCCATGTTGCCCGCCAGCCGCCGGAGTTGTAGTACGCCTGGCTCCGATACCAACCCATCACGCAACTGGTACGGTAGATATCTCCGACCGCGCCGGATTCGACGATTTTCCTGGCAGCGAGGTATTGTGGCTCACTGCGCATCTGGTACATCACGCCAAACGCCCGATTGGCGGCCCGAGCCGCTGAAGCCATTTCGTCAGCGGCGCCGACGGTAACCGCGACCGGCTTCTCGCTGAGAACGTGCAGTCCACGGGAAAAGGCGTCCACTGCGATGGGAGCATGGAAGTAGTGAGGCGTGGCGATCAATACAGCATCGACCAGGCCGCTATCCAACAAGGCAGTATGTCTATCGAATGAAGGTACGCTGTGCTTGGCGGATACGGCGAGGCGGGTCGCCTCGTCGATGTCGCAAACGGCGGTCAGCTCCAGCTCCGGAATCGCCGGAATCATGCTGCAGTGCCCTGAACCCATCCCGCCGACGCCAATAACGCCCATCCGTAGCTTATCAGCCATAATCAAATCTCCTTAGCGCATAGCGCCCGCCCAGATATCGACTCAGGACACGATGACACGCTTTCAAACGCTCCGTTCATTGTGGCGCGTTGCGGCAGCCTTTGCTCTCGCGCTGCTCGCCGGCTGCGGGCAACCGGCCAGCCATCCGGTACTCCGACCTTCAGCACATGCGGCGGCATCCACGCTCTCTACCGCGGATTTGGCGCGATTCAAGGTGAATGAACTCGGCGTTATTCCCATTCTGGAGTACCACGAGGTTGGTGCCGGCGGTAGATGGGGACGAACGGTAAGCCAGTTTCGGGCTGACCTCCTTCGCCTGTATACGGAAGGATACCGGCCGGTAACCATCGATGAAATGCTTGCCGGCTGCCCGAACCTGGCCGCGGGAGCCAGCCCCGTTGCCATCACATTTGATGATGCTCGCGAGTCGCAGTTCCGGTTCGCTCCGGATGGCGGTATCGACCCCAACTGCGCAATCGGAATTATGCAGGATTTTGCACGAACCCATCCAGACTTTCCCGCCCATGCTACTTTCTACGTGCTGCCGGCAAGAGCCTTCGGACCTCCGGATCAATCTGCGCGCAAGCTGCAGCAACTGTTGGCGTTGGGCTGCCAGATCGGCAACCACACCGTGACACATCCGCACCTCAGCAGGCTTACGGATGCGGCAGTTGAGTCCGAATTCGCTGGGTGTGTGGCTCAACTCAGTCGCCTGGCTCCTGGCGTGCGTGTTGACAGCGTTGCGCTGCCTTATGGCATAGCGCCGCACAATCGCGCACTCATCGAATCCGGCTCGTCGGCGAGTGTTTCTTATGCCAATCGCTCGTGCCTTCTCGTCGGCGCCGGCCCGGCGCCATCGCCGTTCAGCCGGCGCTTTAACGCGATGAGGCTTCCGCGTATCCAGACGGTCGAAGGTCCATACGGAATAACATTCTGGCTGGATATCCTTAAACATCATCCCAACCGGCGCTTTGTTGCCGGAGGTGATCCGGCGGTGGTCGCCGCACCAGAATCGATGCGATCGTTTCTGAACCCTGCGGCGCTGGATGGGCGGGTGGCGAAGTTTTATGGCTCCATAACCGGCGGGTGAGATTTTGCCCGCTTGGCCGCGGCATCGGCAACCTCTTTCAGGCAGACCGCTATCGCCGTGTTCAGCTGCGCGTCGTAACGGCGATGAATGTCCTGAAGCGTATTCTCTACCGGCACGTCGGGCCGGATACCCAGGTTCTCCATGTTCCGACCATTCTTGGTAAACCAGCCAACTGTTGGCATCCGGAAGTGCGTGCCATCCACTAGCGTTCCCTCATACGTGCCGATGACGTATCCGGGAGTGGTGACACCCACGATCTTGCCGAGCTTGAGCGCCCGGAATCCGGCCGGAAAGATCTCCGCGTCGCTGTATGAGTTCTGGTCGATCAGGAGCACAATCGGCTTGGTCCACGCCCGCGTCGGCTGCGTCTCGAGCTCGCCATCACGCATCCGGTTATATGCGTAGACACGCCGCGAGAGTGCGCTCAGCAGCGCGTCGTGCGTGTTGCCGCCGCCGTTTTCACGAATGTCCAGGACAAGTCCATCCTTACGGACCGCGTAGCTCCACAGGTCGCGGTCGAACTGCTGGAGTGACGGCGGATCCATTCCACGGATGTGCATATATGCCAACCGTCCGCCAGACGCTTTATCTACGATCGCGCGGTTGCGCTTCACGCGGGCCTGATACTCCAGGTTTCCGATATCGGCGGCGCTGACCGGCTTAACCGTTACGGTTCTTCCATCTTTGATGTCGGGCGTATTATTCACCAGCAGCTTGACCGGTTTACCGGCCTCATCCTGAAGTGTGAGGAAGTACTTCTCGTTGAATGAAACGCCGACGCCATTAATCTGCATCACGTAATCGCCTACCTTGATGCCGGTCTCGGGCTTGTCTGCTGGACCGTTCGGCACGATGCTCGTCACCTTGAGGCCGGGTCCACGCCACGTTTGGTCGAAACGCATGCCTAAGCTGGCCGTCTGCGGGCCGCTTGCACCGCCGGCGGGTCCGATTTCGGAGTGCGAGGAGTTGACTTCACCAACCAGCTCGGATAGCAGGTTTGCGAACTCCATCGGTGTAGCCACGCCGGCGATTTGCGGTTCATACCGGGCTCGCGCGGCGGCCCAGTTCAGGCCGTTCATGCCAGGATCGTAAAACGCCTGGCCAAACCGCCGGTAGAACTCATTGAACGCCTGCCGGTACTGCAGGCGGCGATCGAAGATATACTCGGCATCAAACGGAATGGTGGTAACCGGGCCGCCACCGGCGCCCATCACCTTTGGCGAGCCACCGTCGCCTATGAAGAAGAAGTGAGACCCATCCGCTGCGACGCGTATGTTTGAGCCGCCCATGCCCCCAGGTGTGAGGTTAGTGGGTGGCCCACCGTTGAGCGGTACCGCCCAAAAAGCATTATGCGCATGGACGATCAGTTTCTGGCCGTCTGGACTCACAGCGAATTCGTCCACCGGAGCGAGCATCGGCGCAAACGGATGGGCACGATCCTTGATGTCGGTGAAGTCAATTCGCACTGGCACGGCATGCCCCGGCGGCGCACCGGCTGTGGCATGCGTGCCCGGCGCCTGCAGCGGCAGCTCGTACAACGTCGGCGGCCCACCGCGACTCGCAACAAAGAACAGGCTGCGTCCATCACGCGAGAACTGTGGATCGAAGTTGAAACCGGGGTACTGCGTAACGTTGATCGGGGTGCCACCTACAGCGGGGACGACCCAGACATCGGTGGTGTCGTATCGGTCGGCTCGACTGTATGCGATCCATTGGCTGTCTGCGGACCAGTTCTGTGAACTGATACCCGTTCCAAACTCGTTGTTTCCGTTACCACGGGCCAGTTGTCGCTCTGGCCCACCTGCAGCAGGAATGACATACAGTCCATCCTGTTTGCCCGATTTCG
Organism: Armatimonadota bacterium; assembly: GCA_028871815.1. Classification (NCBI taxonomy): domain Bacteria; kingdom Bacillati; phylum Armatimonadota; species Armatimonadota bacterium. The sequence continues at coordinate 37,103 of JAGWMJ010000012.1, forward strand.
CGAAAGATATCCATTTGCCATCCGGCGAAAAAGCCGGCCCAGACTCGGTGTCGGTATCGTCGGTAAGGCGAGTCAGCTTGCCCGTTGCAACGTCCATCAGATAGATGTCTGGTTGATTTCCGCGGTCTGAGATGAAGACGATCTGCTTGCCGTCCGGTGACCAGTTGATGTCGTTATCGGTAGCGGGATTGCTGGTGAGATTGCGCGCCTGCCCACCCCCGGCCTTCATCAGCCAGATGTCGGCCTTCAACACCACTGCCAACTGCTTCCCGTCCGGAGAAGGTTCCGACTCGTCCACTCCTGCCGATAGCTTCATCGGCGACTGGTTGTTCACGGTGTCGTCAGTTGGCGCGGTGAGTACCACCTTGTGGGCGTCGGAGCCATCCGGTCGGCACGTGTATATCTCGCCGGCGTACAGGTACGCAAGCAGGCTGCCGTCTCCAGAAATCGTTGGCCAACGCACGGCGTCGGATGTGTAGTGCGTTATTGGCGTCGGCTTGCCGCCTTCTACGCCCACCCGCCACAGGTTGGGTGTATGGCTGCCGCCGGCGATTGTGGTGATATACAGTGCACGTCCGTGGGCCGACCACAGCGGCCAGAACTCCTGATAACTGTTGGGCATCACCGTGCGCGCCTGGCCATTTGCCACGTTCTGCACCAGCGTTTGCGCGGCCACGCTGCCCTTGTACCACGGTCGGAACCAGGGCTGGCCGGAGCGTGTGTAGGCAATTTGCGTGCCATCCGGCGAGTACTGGCCAAACCGCAGCGGCTCCTCGTCGTGCGTCAACTGCTTGAGCGCCATCGTGTGGAGGTTGATCTGCCATAGTGCCCAGGTATGGGTATCCCGAATCGAGTAGAACAGAAGCGAATTGCCATCGCGTGACCAGTCGTTGACCCAGTCATTGGCACTGTTGAACGTAACCTGCCTCGGCTCGCCGCCCTGAGCGGGAATGATGAAGACATCTGCGTTACCGGTGCGAAGACTGGTGAATGCAATCCACTTACCGTCTGGTGACCAGTGCGCCGATGCGTCCAAGGCCTCATTCACGGTGAGGCGGTGCGCCCGACCGCCGGAGACCGACGCCTCCCAGAGGTCGCCGAGGTACGTAAAGACCAGCCGGTGCCCGTGGGGCGAAAGGGCCGGCCAGCCAGCGCCGATCACCTTTGATGGCTGGGCCGGGGTAAGCAGGTCGCCGGCGAACGGCGTTTGCGCTGATACCGACCTGGATGCCGCAAGGATGACGGCGAGTGCGCCCACAAGGTGTGTGCTTGCACCCAGGCGCGCTCGGAAGTTCGCGATCATGAAGTCTCCTTTCGCGGCACAGTTACGCGCGCTTGCGCGCGAGCGTGAAACCAGCGAAATAATTCAGCTATGGTATCGTTACAAACGGTGCAATGCGTTTCAAACGCTTCGGTCCAATGCCCTTGATGTGCCGCAGCTCCTGCAGCGAGCGAAACGCTCCGTGCGTCCGGCGCCACGACATGATCCGTCCGGCCATAACCGGGCCGACGCCGGGAAGCTCCATCAGAGCGCTGGCCGTAGCCGTATTCACCGGGATCTTTACGGTGCTCCCGGGTTGGAGTTTTGCGCTTTTGCCGCCGGGAGTCGGCCCCGGGACCGGGGCGATCGGTGGAGGCGGTACAGAGCGGTTCGCGGCACCGCTGCTTCTCACGCCAAGCACGGCTCGTGCCACGGGGTCGGAACTCGAAGTACCACTTTGCGACGCCTGACCGCGCCGGATTGTCACCACGGTCTGCGGTTCGTGAAGCCGCGACCAACTACCAACAGCGGTAACCACCGTTACGGTTCCCAGGGCTATCATCAGGCTGGCGGTTTCACGTGAAGTTAAGTCGCGCATTAATCCGCTCAAGCCCCGGCAACACACCGGTGCGTGTCAGGCGGCCACGCTGAACGCCGGCCCTGGCGCTACCGACCCGGCATCGCAAATGTGACCGGGCTTCTGCGACCGTGCGGCGAAACGGCGCGTACCCCGAATAGAAAATCGTCTTTGGATATGCCGCGGAGCGTAAAGCTGGTGGCGGAACCTGCCCAGCGCGCATGGGTCCACGTAGGAGAAGTTGTCTCGCGCCAGATTACCTCATAACCCGTCGCGTTGCTACTACGCGACGGCTGCCACCGGAGGGTCGTATCGTTTGTGAGCGATCGCGCTACCACCCACGCCGCCGCCGGCGCCGCAGGCGCTCGCGCCAGGCCCGCGATGGATACTGCGTTGATTCGCGCTACGCGGGCCGCGTATCTCCAGTTTACAAACTGAGGCAGATCGCCGTACTGCACGCCATTCTCTATCCGGGGCGTCTGGTGTTGGTGATGAAAGTTCTCGTGCGATTCGGTGAACCGCACCGCCGGAAAGCCTTGATCCAGGTACGAGACCTGGTCTCCGCTGCGCAAGTAGCGATCCGTGCGAAAGATCAACTGCACCCTTGGTGACGGTACGTATACGTTCGCGGTTTCTGCTATCCAGCGCGCCAATTCGCGCGCAGGCGAGTCGCTTTCAGCCCCTGCATACCGGAGTATGGCTAGCTGGCGCGGGGTAAGGCGGCTCGCTATACCTTCCGCAAACAACCGTACGGTTCGCATCCAGGGACCGTTTGCATAGATGGGATCTCCACCGATGATGTCGTTGTTCAACACTCCGTCGATACGAGCCCCAGCCAGCTTGAACCGGTGCGCCATGTATGCAGATCCGTATAGGCCCTGCTCCTCGCCGGCAACGCACTCAAAAACGATGGTGGCACGAAAGTGGTATGGCGCCAGCGCCATCGCCGACTCCAGAGTGGCGGCAACGCCAGAGCCGTCGTCGTCCGCGCCGGGCGCGGTCGTGATGGAATCAACCGGGTTGCTGCAGATTGAGTCGTAATGCCCGCTCATTACATACGCCCGATCGTTCAGACCTTCATCGTCGCCATGCAGGATCGCAACGACGTCTGTCAGGGGCGTTGGCTCCGGAATACGCGGTCCTTGCGGCTGGATAAATCGCACCATCTCGACGCTCATCCGTCCATGCGCCAAACGCGCAGCCGCGCGGAACCTTGCGTAGATCCAGCGCGAAGCGGCGCCTATTCCAAACTTCGGGTCGTTCTGCGCGCTCATGGTGTTCCGAGTGCCGAAGCTCACCAGCGTTTCGATGTCGCGCCGGATGGATGCGGGCCGAATCGACCGTGCAATCTGCGCGACGTCGGCATCGATTCTGGAGCGTGGAGCACTCTGCGCAGCGGCGGGCGAGGCCGGCCCACCGATGGCGATAAGGGTGACGACCGCTGCCAGGGCGGATTGAGTAGTGCCGATTTCTGCGCGCATAGCGTTCCTCTTCTTAGCGTTAGGGTTCAGGTTTGATCTGCGGCTCGCACCGCGCGCACAAAAGCGCGCAGCTTCTCGTGATCCTTGATGCCGGGACGATGCTCCACGCCCGACGAGACATCCACGGCGAACGGTCGTACCGTGCAAACTGCAGTCAGCACGTTTTCAGGGTTCAATCCACCCGCCAGTATCAACGGCACGGACACGGCTTTGCGCACTAGTGCGGCAAGCGCCCAGTCCATAACCTTACCGGTTCCTCCCAGTTTGCCGGTGTCCCAAGAGTCCAGCAGTAACGCTTCCGGCTGAATATGGCCCGGCTGCGCCGGCTGTATCACAAAGTCGCCCTCGGGATCGGCGATCATCGTCTCCGTTACGTTGCCACGCTGAAGGTTCGCGGTGATCTCCTCAACGGTAGTTTCGTGCCGTACACGCAGCGCCAGTATGAGGCGGCGGCCCGCGCGCTGTGATTCGGCAAAGGTCTCCGAATAGGTTTGAAGCGTATCAAACTGGGGAAATCGATGGACTGGTACGTCCGCGGCATCACGGCACACAGCAACGCGCGCGACAAACGGCGGTAAGTCCGCAGCGACCTGGAGCGCATTATCATTCTCCAGCACGCACCGTGGCGATCCAGAAACCAGAATGAAACCCAACGCGTCGGCGCCTGCGTCAACGGCAGCTTGTGCGTCCGACAGATTCGTGATTCCACAGATCTTGATCCGGGTCCGGTGGGCTTGCATCGCTGCGACTATTCCCCATATCGTGCACCGGAACCTGCGCGCGGATCTCCGGTCGGGCAGGAACGCCGCGCTTTGGTTGCGAACATGGCGGTAATGCCGCGCGACAAACTAGAGCTGGGCCTGTACGATGAACTGGTCGACACCCTGTTGGAGGCGGCCATTGTCGCGCTGCCAGACGGGCGCGACGCCGACTGGCCGGATTTGGATGCTGGCGAAAGGCACGTGGTACTGGCCGCGTACGTTTCGCGCAGACTCGCCGATCGCCTCAAGCGCGACGCCAGCGACGCCGCGGCGCAAGCCCGATTGTGCAATCGGCTGCTTCAGCTGCTTACCGGTGACGCCAGTGACGTGGACGCAGAGATCCCATCGAGTCCGAAGTTGTTGCGCGAAGTAGCTGAAGTGAACCCGGGACAAGTATTCCAGCCAACGCCCCGTCCCGTTACCGAGCTTCGCCATGCAGCGCTCTTCACCTCTCGCGGTGAACCCAATCTGCTCTCCGAACTGAAGCTGGAAATGATGTCCGCCGACCGTGTGGACCTGCTCTGCTCATTCATAAAGTCGAGCGGCGTCAACGCGCTCTACTCTGCGCTTGACCAGGCTGCCAAACGCGGAGCGGCCATTCGCGTGCTCACAACCAGCTACATGGGCGCTACGGACCCGGAAGCCGTTGCCCGGCTGGCAAAACTGAAAGGTATTCAGATCAGGGTCTCGTACCAGGTCGACAGCACGCGGCACCATGCGAAGGCTTGGGTATTTCACCGCAAAACCCACTTTGGCTCGGCTTGGGTCGGCTCAGCCAACGTGTCGACCTCGGCTCTAGCCGGCGGCCTGGAATGGGTGGTCAAACTCAGCCAGAACGAATTGCCGTACCTGTGGGAGAAGGTGACCGCAAGCTTCGACACGCTTTGGGAGGGCGTGGAGTTTGAGGAATACGACGCAAACTGCGATGGTGATACGCTCCGCGAAGCAGTGGCGCAACAGCGTGCTCATGCCGAAGGAAGCGCGCAGCATCTCTTTGATATTCGGCCATATCCCTTTCAGCAGGAGATTCTGGATCGCATCCAGGTAGAGAGGAAGGAACTCGGCCGCAATCGCCATCTGGTCGTGGCAGCCACAGGCACCGGTAAAACTATTATCGCGGCATTCGACTACAAGGCGTTTGCCGGTGCACAGAACCGGTGGCCCCGGATGATGTTCGTAGCCCATCGCAAAGAGATCCTCGAGCAGGCGCTTCAAACGTTCCGGCAGGTGTTGCGCGACCAGAACTTTGGCGAACTTGCCCTCGGTGGCTCAATACCCAGGCGTTGGGATCATATCTTCGTCTCGATCCAGCAGTGGAGTTCCTGGATGAAAGATAGTAATGACCCGTTGCTGCAGGGTGGGTGGGAGTACGTTGTGGTGGATGAGTTTCACCACGCGGAGGCACCGTCATACGTGTGCCTGTTGGAACGAATGGGCGCCGTGGAGCTTCTTGGCCTTACGGCAACACCGGAGCGCGCCGACCTACGGGACGTGCGGCGTTGGTTCAACGGTGAAATCAGTGCCGAATTGCGCCTCCCGGATGCTATCAATCGCGGCCTGCTTGCTCCGTTCAACTACTTCGGCATCACCGACTGTGTGAACTACTCACGGTTGAAGTGGGTGCGCGGCGGATACTCCGTCACCGACCTGGCGGATGCGCTGGAGGCCAACCGGGAGCGAGCGGCGCTGGTGATGGATGCTGTGAAACGGAGAGTCGTGAACCCGGATACCGTTCGGGGCATCGGCTTTTGCGTGGGAGTAAAACATGCAAAGCTAATGGCCGATTCGTTTCAGGAGGCTGGCGTCGAAGCGCGTGTGTTGACCGGTGAGACACCGGCCGCAGAGCGAGATCAGATCCGGCGTGAGCTCTCTGCTGGAAGCGTTCGGTATGTTTTTACGGTGGATGTTTACAATGAGGGCGTAGATATTCCCGACGTGGACACCGTGCTCTTTCTGCGGCCAACCGAAAGCCTTACCATCTTTTTGCAGCAGCTTGGGCGCGGATTGCGGCTCTGCTCAGGCAAGGAGTCGCTTACCGTATTGGATTTCGTTGGTCAGCAGCATACCAGGTTCCGCTACGACCGGCGGTTTGCCGCGCTGCTGACGGCGCCGGCCGATTCGCTGACGGCGGAGATGGATCTCCAGTTCCCGCACCTGCCCGCGGGCTGTGCGATCGATCTGGAGCCGGTGGCGCGCGATCACATCGCGGCCAACATTAAAGCCGCGATCCGCCAATCTCTTCAGACAATGCAGGCTGCAGTGCGCGAGCACTGGGAGGATAAGGGATCGCACCAGCCCTACGCCAAGTTCCTGCACACAAACAACCTTTGCCCAGATGACATCTACCGGCGAAATGTGAGTTACGCACAGTTATGTGCTGAGGCCAGCGGCGCAGCCTGGCCGGTCGACCCCGACACCAGTAGATTGACAAAGGGCTTGCGACGCATCGACCACATCAGCGGCGTGCGCCAGTTACGCGCTTTGCGTGGCGTTCTGGCTCGCGACGATGGCGTACCGGAAGAAGCGGCTCCGTATGTGCGGATGATGCACTATGCGTTGTGGGGCGATCCGCTGCCCATGGCTGGAGGGGAGCAGGACACCAGTGAGGCCGAGCTGTTGACTCGAACGGTCCGGAGTCTGCGACAGAAGCCGGCGATGCTGGAGGAGTTGGATAACCTCTTCGATTATCAGCTTCAATCGGTGAAAAGTCTCTCGATCCATCCGGATCCGAAGCTGCCGTTTGAGCTGCACGCGGCGTACTCGCGCGATGAAGTGCTGGCCGGACTGGGCGAGCACACGCTAGCCAGAAGGCGGCAGTTCCGTGAGGGAGTACTTTATCATAGCGAGCGCCATACCGATATCCTGTTTGTAACGATCTGCAAGTCGGAAGCCCGCCATTCGGCCTCCACCATGTACGAGGACTATGCGCTCAGCTCCACACTGTTTCACTGGCAAAGCCAGAGCACCACGTCCATCACTTCGCGGACCGGCGCGCGTTATACTGGCTGTGAACCAGGATACGCGGTCCAACTGTTCGTCAGGGAGCGAGAGAAAACCGCCGATAAAACGGCGCCGTTTGTCTGGCTCGGACCGGCGACTTACGCAAAGCACGAGGGCAGCCGTCCGATAAGCATTCTGTGGAACCTCCAGTACCCAATTCCGGCTCGACTGCTCAAATGGATGCAGCGGTTCGGCATGGATTAGGCCCATCTGACGGAGCCGCCATCCAGCAGCCGCCATCGACCCGCCGTCAGCTTCTCAGTACGTCCGTCAACTTCTGCAGCGCTGCACCCGGATCGGGTGCGCGCATCAGTGCCTCGCCCACCAGCACGGCGCGCGCGCCGGCCGCTGCAACTCGCTGGATGTCTTCCGCCGTTCGTATCCCGCTCTCACTTACCAGCATTCGCTCCCGCAGTTGTGGCAGGGCGGCAGTGATCTCTTCCGTGGTCTCGAGGCGGGTTTCGAAGGTTGCGAGATTCCGGTTGTTGATTCCAATCATCTCCGCGCCGGATGCCAGCGCCACGGTGGCCTCCGCGACGGAGTGGACCTCCACCAGGGCCGCCATCCCAAGCTGTTGCGCTCGCTCCAGGAGCAGGTCCAGCTCATTCTGCTGCAGCGCGGCTGCGATCAACAGGATGGCATCGGCGCCCGCGGCCCGGCTCTCGGCTACCTGCCACGGGTGAACGATGAAGTCTTTGCGCAGGATCGGGCAGGCTGTGCAGCGGCGAACCGCCGCGATGGTTGCGAGCTTTCCTCCGAAGTACTGTTCGTCCGTCAGTACCGAGATGCAGGCTGCTCCGGCCGCGGCATAGCCTAGTGCGATCTCAACCGGTTGGAAACGGTGCCGGATAATGCCGGCCGAAGGCGATGCCTTCTTGATCTCCGCAATCACTCCCACCGGCGCGCCAGCCTTGAGAGCGTCAGCAAACGGCCGCGCATCGGGCTGAGCTGCCAACTCGTCCAGCAGCACACTTTCCGACTTCAGAGCCATACCGGCCGCGATCTCTTCCCGCTTTGTCGCCAGGATCTTGTCCAGGATTGTCACGGCACGTCGCTATCTGCCTTGTGCACACGGCCGAACGCTGCTAACTGTTCCAGTTTCTCCCAGGCTGCACCCGACTCCATAACGGCCATGGCGGCCTCCGTGGCTTCGGGCCATGAGGAAGCCAGGTCGCAGAGGCGCAAGCACGCTGCGGCGTTTACGGCCACCAGTTCCCGCTGTGCCGCTACGGCCGGTGTCGGAGCTGCTCCCATCTGCAGCACCTTCTGAACGATCTGAGCATTCTCTTCGGCCGACCTCGCCGGCGCCAGCAACTGCAGCGGCGGTGGCGACCCCGCAAGTGCCAGCGCCTCGCGCGTTAGTGTGTACTGCCGGATATCGCCATCGCGTAGTTCATGAACCTGGGTAGGACCGAATGAAGATATCTCGTCCAGCCCATCTTCTCCGTGAACAACGATGGCTCTATCGATGCCCAACTCTTTTAACGCTGCAATCGCCAACCCACAAAGCGACGAATCGTATACACCCATCAACTGCAGTGAAGCGCCCGCGGGGTTCGTTAGCGGGCCAATCAGATTGAAGATCGTGCGGATGCCAAGCTCCCGGCGCGGCCCGGCTACGGCCCTGGTTGCCGGGTGGTAGGCCGGTGCAAAAAGAAAGCCGATGCCGATTGCATCGATACAACTAGCGGTGTCACCGGGCGCCATCTGTATGTTTACGCCCAGTGCTTCCAACACATCCGCGCTGCCGCAAATGCCCGTTGCGGCCCGATTGCCGTGCTTCGCGACGGTGGCGCCGGCAGCGGCCGCCACCAGCGCAGCACATGTTGAAACGTTGAACACGCGGCACTTCGCGCCGCCGGTTCCACATGTATCCAGCAGCGGCTGTCGATGCGGGCGGATGGTTACCGCTCGCTGACGCATCGCGTCCACAAAGCCGGCTGCGATCTGTGGTGACTCGCCACTTACCCGCAGCGCCGTCAGCAGGCCGCCAATCTGGCTTGCGGTTGCGCCGCCATCCATGAGCAGGCCGGCGAGAGCACGGGCATCACTCCGTTCGAGTGGCGGGCCCTCAATGAGCCGCTGCAGGTAGTTGCCGGCGTCGAGGTCAGCGGGCAGGGCGACGTCCACCCACTTCGCTGTCGGTACCGGTTGGCTCGGTCATACCATACCAACTGTTCAGGTCACGCGGACCAGTTGGTTCGGCTGCCGCAGCCGGCGCCGCGACGCGTGTTGGAGCCTGCGGCGCGAACACCGACTGCTTATCCAGAGTGACGCCATCACCCTGCGGGTTATACACGGTAACCTGGCCGCCGGTAGTGTTGATATTCACGTAGAACAGGTCCGAAGTGAGAGCGTACGGCAACTGCTTGAAGTTTCGATTTGATCCCTGAACCGAGGCGATCAGGCCCGGTTCATCTGCCCGTACCGCTACCATCCGATTGCGGTTGGGAATGGCAAAAACAAAATCGCCCTCGAGCCTCATACCGATGTGGTCGCGAAACCGCTCCATCAAGCCCCAGGTCGCCGTCATGTGGTCACCTTCAAAAACAAGCCCAACCACCTCGCTGCCCGTAGCATGCTTCGATGCTCCGCCGGTATAGAGCTCTCGCGTCACGTTGGGAAAGCTCATCATATTCATGTTGCTCATGGCCTCTGCCAGCGCCGTTTCAAAGGAGACATCCCAGGACTCAAGCTGTAGTTGAGTTACGGCGATGAGCGTGCCGGTAATCTCGCGCATGACAATTACGCCAAGCTGCCCGATGAACGGTTCAAACGGAAGGTTGTCGCCGGTTTTCGCCATCGACTCCGAGGCCTGCACGATCGCGTCGTTCGGCTTTAGCATGGGCCGGAGCAGCGTTCTGGCTTCGGACCAACTGTGGTCTGGTGGCCGCGTGATCAACGTGTGCATCCAGGCATCCACAATTGCGTCACGGTCACCGGGATTCCGGCTGTACTCCGCATAAAGCTGGCGCAGGTTGCACGCTTGCGCCGTGCCATCCACGGTGAGTACGAATCCCGTGTCGCTGGGTTCTATCTTTGAACCGGGAAGTCGCCTTCGCACGGTAAGCCGCACATGATCCCTGAAGGCGCCGTACGGCATAGCTTTCTGCTTGGTGAATATGCCCAGAAGCTTCATGTTGAGTCCCGCCTCTTTTTCGGACGTGCCTGCAATCGTGGCGCGCCCCGCGCCTGCTGGTGCGATACTTTACCTTATACGAGCATATGACGGGGGGAGAGGATTCCGGCGCTGCAGGCACGCCGTTGTCGTCGTGGCGCGCCTCACTTGTGATATAATTCGGTTCCCGTCGTTTGTTGGAGAGTTGGCTACCGCATGAATTTCCTTCGCGGCCTCTTGGGCCGCATTTCGCGTGATATGGGAATTGATCTTGGTACCGCAAACACACTGGTGTATGTGCGGGGCAAGGGGATTCTTCTCCGCGAGCCGTCCGTTGTGGCCATTGATCGCGATACGCGCAAAGTCTTGGCAGTCGGCGAAGAGGCGAAGCGGATGTTGGGCCGCACGCCCGGTAATATTGTGGCCGTGCGCCCGCTGAAAGACGGCGTTATCGCCGATTTTGACCAGACGGAGCGGATGATTCGCCACTTCATTGAAAAAGTGCATCGCCGCGCCATGTTGGTGGCGCCTCGGGTTGTGGTTGGAGTGCCAAGCGGCGTGACCGAGGTAGAGATGCGCGCCGTTAAAGAGGCCGCCAAGAAGGCTGGGGCAAAAGAGGCGTTTCTTATCGAAGAGCCGATGGCTGCTTCAATTGGCGCCGGCCTCCCGGTGAACGAACCGATCGGCTCCATGATTGTAGATATCGGTGGCGGAACGACGGAGGTCGCGGTAATATCGATGGATGGTGTCGTCACCAGCAAATCGATCCGCATTGCCGGGGACGAGGTTGACGAGTCAATTACCAGTTACGTGCGGCGAACCTACAATCTCTATATCGGAGACCGTACGGCGGAGGATGCAAAGTTTCAGGTGGGCTCTGCATTTGACGACGGAAACGAGCGCTCGATGCAGGTGCGCGGTCGCGATCTCATCTCCGGTTTGCCGCGCAGCGCTACAATCACCAGCACGGAGGTGCGGGATGCAATCCAGGAACCTCTGAACGCCATTGTCGAAGCTGTGAAGGTAACGCTGGAGACGACGCCGCCGGAACTGGCTTCCGATGTGTTCGAACGCGGGATCGTGCTGGCCGGAGGGGGCGCGCTGCTGCAGGGCATCGACAAACTGATTGCCCGTGAAACCTCGATGCCGGTTCACATTGCCAACGATCCACTTTCTTGTGTGGTCAACGGAACCGGGCAGGTGCTGGAAGAGCTGGACCGTAACCCGCAACTGCGAAAGTCTCTAAAGGGGCAGTCGTCTTAGTCACTGACAGCGCTTAGCAGAGTACGACGGCAGGAATGCCGAGAAGCGGATGAACCGAACGACCCGAAGCCCCTGGCGGCGCGCCGCACCACTCCTGCTCTTCGTTTTCCTTGGGACTCTGGCGGGCGTTTGGCACAACCACGCCGTCGCACACCACAAGCCAGACATTACCGGCGACGCTGTGCGCAGCGTCGCTAAGCCGGTCTTGATGGCCAGCCATGCTACCGGCAGCTGGTTCAGCCGGAATATCGGATGGCTTTTCCGTGGCCGCTCGCTGGCCGCACAGAATCGTCGTTTGGAAGCTGTCGTCGGAGACCTGCGAATGCAGAATGCCGAACTGGTGCAGCAGGCACAGGAAAACAGTCGCCTGCGCGCCGATCTGGGATTCGTGCAGCGCGCGCCATTCCGCTTGATCGGCGCCGACGTGATTGCGCTGCGACCCGATCCGGATTACGACACACTGCTGATTGACCGGGGTTCAACCTCAGGCGTTCATTCAGACGCTATTGTCGTTACAGGCAACGGTCTCGTTGGCCGTATCTTCGACGCCGGACCGCAAACCGCCTCGGTGCTGCTGCTATCCGACGCCAACTCCGCAGTTGGAGCGCGGGTGCAGCGCGCAGATTCCAATGCGATCGGCGTCGTGCGCGGGTCCAGCACAGGAATTTTGCAATTGACCTTTCTGCCGTTGGACGCCGACATCAAGGCCGGCGATACGATCGTAACATCCGGCATCGGTGGTGTCTTTCCACCCGGGATTACTATTGGTACTGTGGTTTCGGTGCGCACGAATACGGGGTCCGCCGAGAAGACGGCCACGATTCACGGCGCTGTGGACTTGCAGAGCCTGGACGAGGTCTATGTTCGTCAATAGGTCCCAATCCAAGCGTTTGACGCAAGTGCCGGATGGCGGCGTGTCGCCGAATCTCCGGCGAAAAGCGACACTCTGTTTCGCCGTAGTGGTGGCCGCATGTCTTCAGGCCAACTTCGCGTCGCGCTGGCAGGTAGCTGGCGTACAGGCAAACTTCCTCACGGCTACCGCGATCGGGATCAGCATCTTTTGTGATATGACGGGTGCGGCTGCGACCGGATTCAGCTGCGGTCTTATACTAGCCGCGATCTCCTCACCACCTGCAGGCGGAGTGGGCGCCATCATCGTCAGCACTACAGTGGCCGCCGCCGGAGTCGGCTGGATGGAGCGTCGCGTTTTCCGTGACAACGCTTTGCTTGCGGCGCCACTGACGCTACTTGCATGCCTGGCCGCTTCGTTGCTGGCGTTTGTGATCTCGCCACAGGCTGGCGTCACCCAATATGTGGGGCATGCTGCCGGCGCTGCTGCTCTCAACGCCGTACTGGCGATACCGCTCTACCTCGGCTTGCGCGCCGGCATCGGTCGGCAGCCACGCCGCGAGCTGCAGATGGCCGAATAGCCGGACGCGGATTGGAGAATCGGCTAGCCGCGCGTCGCCCGCGCAACGGCAGCAACGGTTATCGTCTGGACGCCGCAAGCGCGCAAAACGCGTGCACACTCTGTTACTGTAGCCATAGTCGTCATAACATCGTCGACGATCAGAACATGCTTGCCCGTTAGAGCGGTCACCTCTCCGGCGGCAAACGCACCCTGCACATTGACCTCGCGGTCCGCGGATGCCAGTTGAATCTGCGGTGGGGTATAGCGAATGCGCCGCAGGGCGCGGTGGGCAATCGATATGCCCAGCCTTTCCGACGCTGCTTCTGCCAGCAGGTGGCTCTGATTAAACCCCCTCATCCGCGCACGCCACCAGTGCAGCGGAACGGGGACGATCGCGTCGGCAGGCTGCCCGTCGCCTTTGCGACCCGCGATGACCGCGTCGGCAAGCATCGTGCCCAGCGGCCCGGCAAGTGCCGTCCGTCCTCCGTACTTGAGGCGGTGAATAGCCTCGCGAAGCGGACCCTCATAGCAGCCTACCGCGTGGCTGTGATCGATGGGCGACCTCGCGCTCCGGCATTGCACGCAGCGGATTGATGTCCCGCCCGTATCCCCGCCACACGTTTCACACAGGCCTGGCGGCAGCGGTTGAATTGCAGACCGGCAAGCGCCGCATAATGCACCGTCCTGATGTCGCGCGTGGCAAGCCTGACACCGACACGGATAGATCGCCTCCAGGGTTGCCTGGAGGGTCCACTGTGCCGCGGTGCGTAGAAGCTTCATGCTCGGCGCCGTGCCGATCGTGCGGCGGGCACCAATGTATGAGGCCGGTTTGGGATCAATTCGGAGCGTCGGATCAAGCTGCCAGTGGCCCAACCAGTTTCATGCTGTGACATCCAAAATGCAACCGTGGTTGAGCCGGGATGCATTCTGCCCAATCCTCACTCACGCCTATGCGAGAGAGGCTAGTGTACAGTTTGTTGCAACTGCTTGACAATCCTGCGTTCGATTCGCCATCATTATCCATGAGAGTGCACGCGGTTACACCGCAACTGCGCAGTGGTGCGCTGCGGATAAGCCGGCCCACTTGATGCTGACATGAACGCTGGCCGGCGAGCGAAGTTCCTTGCCAGGCAGCAGGCGTTGGCCGGGCCACTTTCAGAATGCAGAGAAGGGAAGGCAACCAGGTGCGAAAATGGACTAAGGAATCTATTATCGTCGACATCAAGTCGCTAGCGGCGGCTGGTCACGATCTCAATTACTCCACCATCGCCGAAGAGCAAGTGGCGTTGCTGCGCGCCGCCACACGATACTTCGGTTCGTGGCGTGTAGCGATTGAGGCGGCTGGTCTCCACTATGTGAAGATCCGGCGATACCAGGCGTGGTCACGCGAGAAGATACTCGACCGGATCAAGGCGCTGCACAAGCAGGGCGTTGACCTCAGTTGGCGGAACATCAGCACGCAGGTCGACCCACAGCTTGCTGCTGCAGCCACCAAGTTCAAGCACTTCGGCTCATGGCGTGGCGCCATCGAGGCCGCCGGGCTGGACTACAGCAAGATTCGGAAGTACAAGGAGTGGTCCGAGGCAGCGATCATCGAGCGCATCAAGGAGCTTCACAAGAAGGGCACGGAGCTGAACGCGAAGAGCGTGGAAGAGCACGACATCACGCTTATCACGGCAGCCCGACGGCGCTATGAAAGCTGGGATCGCGCTTTGGAGGCTGCTGGGCTCGATCATACGAAGATCGTGCTCCGAACGCCGTACCGCCGCCAGAGTGACGCCGGGACCAAGTAGTCAGGTCTAGAGGGCGATATGCTCCATGGCATCCCAGCTTCTTGGGAGCTGGAGCCGCCTTTCCGGATTGCAAGCGAGCGGGCGTCTGCCAGGCAGACGCCCGCTCGCGCTTTGTGCGAGACCACCGAAACGCGCAGCACGGTGGCGCACGTACCCGAATACCGCGGCTTGACACCCACGCCCTTGCGCGTCATAATCGTACGAGCCGGCAAATGATTTCTTTGCGCCGCCGGCCCGAGCCAATCGATCTGCTCCGGAGCGTATCGCCATGAACGCCGCCTCCTTGCCGGCCCTCTGGTCGGACTGTGTAGAACGGATAAAGGATCGCGTCTCCAACCGCTCGCTATGGGAGGCGCTCGAATCGGCACACCCCATAACGATCTCCGGTGAACTGCTCGTCGTGGGTCTCGATCCGATGAACTCCTCTCGGATCTCGCACATTCAGCAGGCTTCGCTGCGGAACGTAATTCAGGGTGCGGTTACCGAGGTATTTGGCCACCCGCTTACGCTGAAGGTGATCGAGGGCACTACACTCAGCGACTGGGATTTGACACAACAACGGGAAGAGCGCATCGCTACAATGCAGCGCGCTGAAGGCGTCAGTTCGATACGCAGCCGGGTGGCCGAGAACTCCTGGGAAGCAGTAGGCGATGCACTCGCTGAGGCATACACAAACTCGCCGCTGCGCCACTTGCCACAGGGCAAGGCCAGATATGCCAACGAAGCCGTGTATGCTATCGTTGACGCACTTGCAACACTCTACTCCGATGACCCGGATGAGAACGCTGAACGCGGCTATGCGCGCCTTCTCGAACGCGTTAGCTCCAACGCCGATATTCCAGCCTCGGTGCTTGCTTTCGAGGTCGAGCGTTTGCGCGCATGGCAGCAGCAGCCGCCGACCTCCGAAGCCGAGTCCGAGCCGGACAAACCCGCCGCCGAGGCGTAGCGGGTCGCCGTGCCTCGGCAATTGCCTTAATCGCCGGTAATCGAGCTTTTTGCCGCAGCGAGGGATCTTTCGACGCAGCCGCCAACCCCTACCGCGGCGCCGTCACGGTAGCCACGATCCGCCCGGCGTCGGCATCGCTCTCCAAAGAAAACGTGCCGTTCAGGTCGCCACGGACTAACGTCTCCACGATCCGGAGTCCGAGGTTTTCCGACGCCTGCGTTGTAAAACCTTCCGGCAGCGGCTCGCCATCGTTGTCCACGACCACGGTGTATTCGGTTGGCATTTCCGTGAGTCGAATGTTAATCCGACCGCGATCCAGCACCTTGAAGCCATGCTCCACGGCGTTTTGTACCAGCTCGTTCAGGACGAGCGCCATGGACGTCGCCTTTTCAAATGGCAGCACAAAGTCGTCGCCGTCCACCCGCATCTCAATCGTGCGGTCCGGCGGTACCACACTCTGCTGGGTGGCATGCACAATGCTCTCCGCCACCTTCTTGGTGCTCACAGAATCGAGGTCATCGCGCCGAAGTAGTTCGTGTACGCTGCTGATGGCCATGATGCGGCTCAGCGTATCGTTCAACGCGCCGTCCACCGTGCTGTATTTGCTGAAACGCAGCTCGAGCCGTATAAGGCTCACAATCTGCTGGAGGTTGTTGCCAACGCGATGGTGCATCTCTTGAACCACGGCGCTGCGGACCATCAGCTTGGCATGCTCAATCGCGAGTGCAGCCTGGGTTGCCAGCGCCTGCAGAACGGTCAATTCTGCGGCTGAAAACACGTGGGGCAGTTCGGTGCAGCAGGTCAGCACTCCGATTGGCTCGCCTCCAATCAGGAGTGGCACGCCGGCCATGCCGCGAAATCGCTTTGGCAGTCGCGTTTCGCCGGATACTTCCACGGGCAGCATCTTGACGTCCGGCACGGCAATTGCGTTGCGTTCGCTGGTGACCCGGGCGGCATGGCGCTCAACAAACGCCAGATCGGCGCTCCCGACTCCGGCTCCATCTGCCGTCCAGCTCGCCTTGAGCGTTAAGCCCTCCAGATTTCCCTCCTTCAGCAGCACGGTGCAAAGGCTGTAGTTCATCGTTTGCGCCGTCATGGAGACCAGCAGCTGTACCAACTCCTCCATGTAGAGATTGGAGGTGACGGCTTGACTGACCTCGGAGAGCGTATGGAGATGCTCGGTTGTGCGCTCCAACTGACGATAGGTTCGCGACCGCTCGACGGCGCCGGCCACCTGATTCGCAATGCCGGAGAGCAGCCGGATCTGTCCCAGGGTGTATTCGTGCGTCTGGCGGGTTCGCACGTTAATTACGCCCAGCACATCGCCACGAGCCAGCAGTGGAACCGAGAGGATGCTTTCGTACTCGCCCTCCTGCATTTCGGCAAAGAAGCGAAATCTCGGGTCCTCCCACGCGCGTTGGCTCACGGCAACCGACCGTCGTTCTCTCGCGGCCCAGCCGGTGATGCCCTCGCCGAGCTTCAATCGGATTTTGCCCACCACGGCGCCAAAACTCTCGTCGGTGGCGCGCAGGATAAGCTCCTGCCTGGCCGCGTCCCACAGGTAGACCTGGCACGAGTCGGTGCCGGTCATCCGAACCGCGATCGACGCGGCAACCTTGAGCATCTCTTCCAGGTCGAATGAAAGACCGGTGGCTTCGGCTACCTTCCGCAGCGCTTCGGCCTCGCCCCGGTTCTCCTCCAGCTCGGCCCGCAGCTTCCGGATCTCCTGGCCCATCGCCCGAAGTTCCCGCGCATAAGCCGAGACCTCGCGGCGAACTGCGGGGGCATCATCACCCTGATAGTGGGAAAGCGCAACAGCCAGCCGTCGTGCGCGAACCGAAGCCAGGTGCCCGGGGCGGGCCGAGAGCCGTGCAGAGCGCTGCTTTACCGACATGCCAACTTACACGTTGTCGGCAATGATGATCGCCTCGGCAATCTCACGCATACTCCGGCGCGTGTTCATGCTCTGGACCTGGATGCGCCGGAAAGCCTCCTGCTCGCGAAATCCATGCTTGTCCATCAGGATTCCCTTTGCACGATCCACCGCCTTGCGGGTCTCCAGTTTCTCCTCAAGGTCCGCCGCCTGCTGATCGATCTGGATCCACGCGTTCCAGCGCGCAACCGCTACCTCGATCTGCGGCATCAGCGCCGGTCCGCTGAAGGGCTTGACGATGTAGGAGTAGACGCCCGCCTCGTTTGCCCGCCGAACAAGGTCTGCCTCACAATAGGCCGTAAGGAGTAGAACGGGAGCAATCTTCTCATCGGTGATAATGCGGGCCGCGTCGATGCCGTTGGTTTCCGGCATCTTCACATCCATCAGCACGAGGTCCGGCGTCAGGCTGCGGGCCATGTCTATTGCCACGGCGCCATCGGCAGCCTGCCCCACCACGGTATATCCGAAGTCGTCCAGGTATTGCGACAACTCGAGACGCGTCAGCGAATCGTCATCGGCAATCAGCACACGCAGGCTTTTGGTCTCTGAAGTCATGGTTACCCCCATCTTGAAGTCGCGCCGGGCAGCAAGCTGCATTCAGCCGCGGAGATGGCGGTAAAACCGGCTCGGAGGCGCGGTTATGATGGCCGGAGGGAGAGCGGGTTGATGCAAACAACAGGACTGCAGGCGGTTGCGCGGCTTCGTCGTTGAAGAACCGTGCGGAATGCGAACCGCCGCATTTTACTTGGAATCGGCTCGATCTGTCAAAGCTTCATGCGGTTCGGTGCAGCGTTCCATCGCCGGAAACCAATGCTGTTACATCACGGGCCCAAGCAACCATGGCGCAAACTCCGCCTCGCCGAAGCCCTGCGCCTCGCTGAGCGTCCGCGCACCGCCGGCAACCTCCAGCAGCCGCTCAAATATCTGCTGGCCCACATCCTCCACGGCCACACCGTTGAAGATCACACCGGCATCCAGGTCCATGTCGTTTGGCATCCGTTCGTACAGACTGGTGGTGGTGGATATCTTCAGCACCGGGCAAGGCTTGAAACCGAGGCACGAGCCGCGCCCAGTGGTAAAGGCGATCAGGCTGCATCCGCCGGCGGCGAGCCCGGTTACGGAAACCGGATCGTGCCCGGGCGTATCCATAAAGGTGAGGCCGTGCTGCAAGATGCGCTCACCGTATCCGTAAACCTCCATCAGCGGCGAGCTTCCTGCCTTCGCGACAGCCCCAAGTGACTTTTCGTAGATCGTGGTGAGCCCGCCCTCCTTGTTGCCGGGTGCGGGGTTCGCGTCCAGCGTTGCGCCAAATGTTCCGGTGTACCACTCCCACCAGCGCATCAGCTCCACCAGCTTGCGGCCAACGGCGGGTGAAATGGCGCGGCGTGTCAACAGGTGCTCTGCGCCATACGTCTCGGAGGTCTCGGCCAAAACCCACCCCGAGCCCTGAGCCACAAACAGGTCGCCGGCGTGGCCCAGCGCGGGATTGGCGGTAATGCCGCTTGCGCCATCGCTGCCGCCACAGTTGGTGCCGATGACCAGTGCCGCTGCCGGCTGAGTGGTTCGGACCGCAGCAGCTGCCTGGCGCAGCAGGGGCTCCAGTGCCTCCGCGCCGCGCGCGATGGTTCGCGCCACGCCGCCCTCTTCCTGAATTACGATTCCGCGAGGGCGCTGCGGATGAGTGCCGAGTTCACCCGCACGGATGAGGCCGGTATTGCTCGCCAAAGCCGAAATCTGGTTGTCTTCGCAGCCCAGGCCGGTAAAGAGGTAGCCGCTAACATTGGGATGCGTGGCAATGCCCGCCAGCGTGCGCTGAAGCTGCTTGTAATCGGCGCCGCCAAGGTGTTGGCCGCAGCCGCTCTTGTGCGTAAACGGAACCACGCCATCCACGCCCGGAAAATCAAGCAGCGCCGCGCCGCGAAACCGCTCCGCAATGCCGATGGCCGAGTTTGCGCTGCAGTTTACGCTGGAGATGACCGCGACGTAGTTCCTGGTACCCACGCTGCCGTCGGGTCGCAAATAGCCGGGAAAGGTTCGCTGCTCTACCGCCGGCGATATGCGGCAGCGATCGGCATCGGCGCCCCATGCGTAGTCGGGTTCTGCGCGCGCCGCCTCTTCGACCCGTGCGAAACTGAGGTTATGCAGGTGCACCCAATCGCCGGTGGCTATCTCCTGCGAAGCAAAGCCGATCATCTGCCCGTATTTGCGGATCTCGTCGCCGGTTCGCGCGGCCCGTACCGCAACTTTGTGGCCGGCCGGTACTTCGGCACGCACGGTGACGGTGATGCCATCACCGACCAGCACGTCCCCAGTGTTAAGCGCCCGGCGGGCAACCGCTACGGAGTCGCCAGACTTCAGTAAAAGAACCGCCGAAGCGAACTCGAGTTCGCGTCCGGCCGTCAACGCGATACTTCGATCTGAAGCCCGTCGTAGCCCGCAACAATGCCGGCGGGTTCCAGGAGCGCCTGCAGGTCATCGTGCACCATGCCGCCGTTATGAGAATGGTGCGTCGTCACCACCTGCGCATCCACGGCCATATTGCCGCGCCGAATCAATTCGGCTCGCATTCGCTTCACATCTCCGACCGAAAGGTGACCATTATAACCGCCCTCGATGGGGCCTTTAGTGCACTCAACAATCAGCGCATCAATGTCGATGCCCTCCATCGCGCGCCATTGCGCTTCGCCCCACACGCCCGTGTCGGTGGCATACAGCACGCTGGCGCCGGACGGGTCGGCGATGACGTAGTTCAAGCAGGTAAGAGCCGGGTCGTGCGGCGCCGGAATACCTGTAATGCGGTATCCACCAAGGGCAGTGGTTTCTCCCGGCGCGATGCACTGCGGCTCCAGCGGGGCCAACTGCAGATCCACTTGACCCTTGAGCGCGCACACCACATCGATCGGCCCCACAATCGGCAATTTGTCCTTCCATGCATCCACCACAAAATAGGGTCCACGGTACTGCAGCTCCGTCACGCAGAAGTGGTCATCATGGGCGTGCGTGATCAAAACCGCCTGTACCGCAGTCAGGTCCAGGTGGTGCTGGAGCACATGGAGGTACGTATCGGGCGGAAAATCTATAAGAAGGCGATCATCAACCAGTGCGGACGAGCGCGTGCGGATGTTGCGCCCGCCAAGTTCAATCGCCCTCTTGCAGGCAGCGCACCGGCAAAACAACCCCGGCCAGCCCTCTGCCGCCGCCGTTCCGAGCAGAGTGATCTTCATCCAGGTTCCTTGAATGGGCTCTATCGCCGGACGGCCGGCGGCAAAGAGCGGTCTTCACGCCTATCCCGCCATTATAGGAGCGAGTTGCGGCGGTAACAAGTTAGGCTGCTCACAGCAGCACAATGAAAAACTTCACAGCAGCGCCGGCATTGTGCAACTTTTGATACCGAGGCGCACTTCGCGTACGCGTGTCCGCCGCATGCCGGGCTACAGATAGTCCCCCATCGGCTCAAAAGCATGACCGCAGCCTGCGCACCGCTTCGAATTGCCAGGAGCAACCATGCGGCAGCGCGGGCACAGCCGCAGCTTGACGGGAAACCGTCCGCACTGCGGGCACTCGCGTGTTTCTCGATAAACCAGCGCGCCGCAGTGCTGACACGCCCTGGCGTCGTCGCGTGGTACCGGCTTCATGCGGCAACCGACTGCAGCTTTCGGACGCGGGTTCTACGCCAAAAAACGCGCAGCGACCAGAAAAGCGTGGCGCCGGCGATTCCAGCCCAAATGAGTGCCCAAAACTCGGGCGGCATGCCGACCGCACGCGACATGAACACCGCATCGTTATCGCCGATATGCGCGGATGTGAGGTAGAGCAGGTTCACAAGGTCGGTTATGGCGTTAAGGCAGCACTGTACGGCAACGAAACTGGCGGCGAACTCGGCGGCCCGTGGCGGCAGCAATCGAGCCATCCCAAGCAGCAGCACGCCAATGATAAGGCCGGCCGCAACGGAGAAAGCAGTGCGGCACCACAGCAACACCACCAGAAAGAGGAAGCCACCGGCAACTCCCAGCGCGGTCCGCCCCATACCGCGACGGCCGAGCCTTCCGGTATGCAGCATCAATGCGCCAAACGCGGTTGCTCCCAGATAGCCGCCGGAGTACACGAACGGCAGTGCCCATCCCGCCGTTCGCGTGTAGGTAAGGCCGGAGCCATCTGGACGTATCGTCATCGAGATAACGTCTCCCCCGGTCGCCAGCGCCGTCAGCGCGTGCCCCGATTCGTGCACGAACGTTACGAACAACCGAAGCGGGTACAACAGAATGGGTCCGAATGGCGCCATCCACAGCAAAATGGATGCCGCTGTTGCCAGCAGCAGCAACTTCCGGTTGTCTAACTGCATTTTCATACGTTTAACTGCCGCACTCCGGACGGATACCTACAATACGCATTCTACTCCGAATTGGGTTTTTGCGGTACCGGCCCTCCCACGAGTAATGTTGACGCCGATCCCTCCAACCGATTTGCCGCTTTTGTGCCTGGATGCTGGCAACACCTCGGTCCACGCCGCTGTATTGTGCGGAATGGAGCCGGCAGGTTCGATACGCTTGACGCGCGTGGAGGCCGAGTCGTCCGAGGTGCTTGGCGGCGCGCTGCGCGGACTGCTGGCTCGATCACACGTGAGACCCTCGGGAGCCGCGGTATCCGTTCGGCCGGAACTCAACAATTGCCTGCGCCAGGCATCCGAGCCCCTTTTGACCGGTCCGCTCCACTTTGTAACGTGCGACGACTGCCCGATCGAAATGCGATACAAGCAGCCGCAAGCCCTGGGAATGGATCGGCTGTGCAATGCCGCGGCTATTCACGCACTCCTTCCGGACAAACTGCCCGGTCTGGCGATCGATTTCGGTACGGCGACCAAGTTTGACCTCGTGGGGCACCATGGAGCCTACGAGGGCGGGGCGATTGCGCCAGGTCTCGAAACGGCGCTGCAGGGCCTGATCGGTGCGGCCCAGCTTTTGAGCGCGGTGGACCTCGAAGCGCCGGATTCCCCGATCGGCCGTACAACTGCAGAGTCGTTGGCAAGCGGCTTTATCCTGGGTTTGGCCGCGTTGACCGACGGAATGGTCACCCGCTTCAGCGCTGCAGCCGGCAGCGATTTGACCTGCGTCGCTACCGGCGGTTATGCCGCAAAGATTGTAACGCACTGCACCACGCAAATGCGGGTGGATCCGTTCCTGACGCTGCGCGGCGTGCGACTGCTCTGGGAGTACCGGCAGCGCCGTTCCGCCACAAGTTCGGCCTAGAGCCGCGGCAGTTTGCCGGTGGATGCCACCTTCTGCAGCGCGAGCCGATAGGCGGGATTGGGTACCAGATGATAGCGCGCTGGGCCGCCGCTGGAGGAGCGAACCCAGGCGATAATGCCCCGGTCGGAAAGTGCGCCGAGCGCCCACAACAGCCGCAGCTGTTCCAGGCGCGATTTCGGCTGCAGCACATCGGCCGCGATGCCGGTGGTGTGGTAGTTGAAGGCCGGCGGTGGACCAACCGTTGCGCTGCCATCGGGCATTTCGGGCGCCGGCTGCGCCTGCAGGGAATCCGGCCACTTGGCCACTTGAAGGCGCTGGTACGCCACCGTGATCGTCAGGTCACCGAGTTGAAGCCGTGCCTGCCCGCCGGCCCTGCGATAAATCGCCGCCAGCAGTTTCAGTGCGCCGAGCGTTTCCGGGCGCACGCATGCATACGGCTCCGCATGAATCGGGTCCAGCGGGGCCGGCTCGGCTGCCAACGCAGCAGAACTGGCAACCGGAACCAGGACGCCCTGCGCGCGCGCGCGCAGCAGCGTGGGCATATCCGGAATAGCCTGCTGCATTCCAGCGGGATACCACGCAGCCTCCATCAGTCGACCAGGCGCCAACTGTGACCACTCTGCCGCTGCAGCCGCGGGAGACTTCCGATACACCGCCAGCAGTTGCATTGCGGCCAGCAGCTTCCACCAGTAGTAACGATGATCGTCAGAACGGCTGTACAGGTAGGTGAACGCCCGGACATGACTCGTGGGCGAGCAGCCAAAGTAGATCATGGGGTATGAGAGGCGCGAGCCGCCGGCGCCCCGTGCGATCGACGCGGCCGTGCTGGTACTCGCGCCGAGAAAAAGATCGATCAGCCGCTTCACGCCGCCCGCACCGCCATGATATGCCTGCATAAGCCAGTCCGCGGCCGGAAGATGCTGCCACTCCGACAGCAGGTAGCCCGTTTGCGCGGCAATCGCCAGGTCGGGATTGTAACGCTCATCTGCCTTTGCACGCTCCGCGGTCAGCATGGCGATCCGGCTTGCCGCCAAGGCTGCGGGGGATCCCGGCGCGGTACCACCCGTACCTTGCGATTGCAGTGCGCTGATTTGGGCGGTGAGGTCGGTGGACGCAGCCGCATCCACGTGGAGCCCCATGCCGCGCCCGGAAGAGGGCATCCACTGCGACACGCCGACCGCGCCGGCGGGCGATATTGCGTCCGGCAGTCCACCCGACTCAATGTAGATGTCGGCAGCCAGCAGACCCTCCCACCTGGCACGAGCCGCGCTGAACGGTTCGTGGCGTGATGCGGCGATCGCGCGGAGCGCCCGCATATTGGCCGGTAGCGCCAGCACCCGGTCCAATATCGGCACTACGTTCGTCTCTACACGAGCGGCCGCGTCCAGTGAATCGGGACGGCCGGCGACACGCTTCATCAGTGACGCCACAATACTGGCTTCCAACTCGTTTCGGGTCAACTGCAGTGGCAGTGGCGCGGTTCCGGGCAGTGACGAAAGGGGCCCGAACCGGACGGGCGTGGTGCGCCGGCGAGGTTTGCCGCAGCCGAACACGGACAGAGTCAGGCAGGCGACAACAACAAAGGCAGGAACGGGCGGAAGTATACGCTGAATACCAGGTGGCGAAACGTCGCGCTTGAGGTGCACCCGTGGATCAACAGCCTGTTCCGGAGACGTTGTTTGCATTGTATAAGCGGGCCGCAACAGCGCGGCCCAATGGCCCGTTGTTCCGCCTGTGTGAGCCAGATGCGATTCGCGATATCACCGGAAGCGAGTTTCTCGCGCGGGCTGAGTCGCTGGCCTGCGGCATGCTGGCTGCCGGCGTGAGCGCCGGCGACCGTGTGGGAATAGTATCCGAAAACCGGCTGGAATGGATTGAGACCGACTGCGCGATCCAGTGCGCCGGCGCCATCACAGTGGCCCTCCACGCGCCGCTAAGCGCCCCCCAGGTCCGCGAACAGTTTCTGGATTCCGACCCGGCGCTCATTTTCGTATCCTCTGCCACACAGCGCGATAAAGTCCTGCAGTTTCACAAAGAGTGCTCCGCGCTGCGCGGAGTCTACACGTTCGATCATGACGCCGCCACCCTTGCGACGCCGTACCTCGATGAGATCGCCATTCAGCCGAGGGCCGAACTTCTTGCCCAGTTGGCGACGCGCGCCAGGTTCAGCTATCCCGATGACACAGCGGCTATCATCTACACGTCTGGAACCACCGGCGCCAGCCGTGGAGCGTCGCTTACGAACCGCAACCTGATCTCAAACGTAGCCTCAACAGCCCGGATGATTCCACCGGAGGAGACGCCCGATCCGGTCTTGCTCAACTGGCTGCCGCTCAGCCACATCTTCGCGCGTTCGGCCGACCTCTATGGCCCGCTCCTCCGCGGGCTCATCATCGCGCTTACTCCCTCCATCGAGGCGCTGCCCGGTGACCTGCTGCGCATCCATCCGGACTACCTCTGCGGCGTACCGCGCCTCTGGGAGAAGCTGGCAGCCGCGGCGGAGCCGGAGCTGGAGTCCGGCGATACGGGAGCACTGAGGCGATTGATGGGCGGCCGCCTTCGATGGGGCATCAGCGGTGGCGCGGCGCTGAACCCGAGGATTGCCGAGGCGTTTGCCGCAGCCGGCGTACCGCTCTACCAGGGATACGGACTTACTGAAACAAGCCCAACCGTCACGTGCAACTTTCCATCGCACAGTCGGCTTGGAAGCAGCGGAAAAGCCATCCCGGACGTGGAGGTGCGCATCGCCGAGGATGGGGAGATACTCACGCGTGGACCGCACATCATGAAGGGTTACTGGCGCAAACCGGCTGAGACTGCCGCGGTGATCGACGCGGACGGCTGGTTCCAAACCGGCGATATCGGCGAGCTGGACGACGATGGCTACCTGACAATCACCGACCGCAAGAAAGATATTCTGGTGACTGCGTACGGCAAGAACGTGGCGCCGCAACAGATCGAAAACCGGCTCTGCTCGGACCGATTCATTGAGCAGGCGTTTGTCTATGGCGACGCCCGGCCGTTTCTCGTGGCGCTGCTGGTTCCGCGCTTCAAGGAGCTTGCCGATTGGTGCGTCGAATCGGAGGTCCCGGAGCCGGTACGCGATGCCATCGACCAGTCGCCGCAAATCCACGAGCTCTTTCACCAGCGCATCTCGATCGCCCTTCGCGACCTGGCGCCGCATGAGCAGGTGCGCCGTTTCGTGCTGGCGCCCGGCTCGTTCAGCATCTCGTCCGGCGAATTGACGGTTACAGCAAAGCTGAGGCGCTCGCAAATCCTCGCGAACCACCGGGAACAACTCGACGCGCTGTACGAGCTGTCAGAGTAGTATCCCCGGTCACCGCCGGACCGGGCCGGAGCGGCCGTTCACAGTGTCTTGCAGGCGGAAACGCACCGTCAGTGAGGCTGCATCGCCTTGATCATCGGCAGAACGGTGGCTACGGCTAGCGCGATCAGCAAGATGCCTGGCAATATCGTCGCCAAAAACACCGCGCCGAAGGCCGCTCCGGTACCGATCTGGTGAACGCGCGCCACACCGATGATTGCCACCACAAACCACCAGACGAGGCCAATCAACGACGCCAATCCGTACAGCGGATTTGACGTTCCAGCTAACATGGGCGGTGGCGCCTGACTCGTTTGATAACCGTTATAGCCCTGCGGAAAAGGCGGCGGCGCTTGCTGATTACCGGCCTGAGCGTTGAATTGCGCAGGGATCACGCGAATCCTTGCTGTGCCGGTTCCGGGGCCGCTTCTCATCGCGGTTACTTGCGGCGCCGGCGCCATCAGTCCTGCTACCAAGAGCCCGACAGCCGTGAGAAACACCCGTGGGTAATGGGAATAGACGGTAACACGATAGGAGCTGTCAAACGCGCCGTTTCCGCCAAACATCCGAGCGAACATATGGAGAAGTCCGCCGAAGATGTACGACGCGATCAGGAAGACCAACGTTAATCCGGCCGTTCCGAGCACCATCGCTAATACGCCGAACATGGCCTGGCCCTTGACCAGCATGCCAATACCCACCGACATACAGGTCACTAATGCCATCAGAACGATCGCCGCGTACGGCGCGTTTTTGCCTTCCCGGCCGAGCTGCCCGGCAAAGAACTGCGAAGGCGACATGATCACCGCCCAAGCATCGCGCCATGTCTGCAACAGGTCGAACCGATCTTCAACGGCTGCGGGCACATTCAAGTACCGGGGCATCGCCGCCGGAGCGCCATAAGGCGCGCCGCCTGGCAACGGCGCCTGGCCATAGGCCCCGGGCGACGCTCCCCCGGCTAGCGGAATCGGGCCGCCGCCAAGGGGTGTTGGGCCGGTTTGGCCCGCGCTCGTTGGCGGCGAACCGCCGGTCACCGGCGCGCCGATCGTGGGCTCCACGGCGGCCGGTTGTGGCTGGGGCGACGGAGACGGCGCAGCAACCTTCGCGCGGAGCTGATCCAGCAGCTGGCTTGCCTGCGCATAGTCCGGCCTCAACGTAATGGCTTGCTCGGCCGCCTGCATCGCCTGTTCGGGCCACCCGGCCTGGTTCAGAACGAGCGCCATGTTGAAGCGAGCCTGCGCATTGCCCGGGTCTAGCGTGACGGCCCGAGTGATGCTCTCTACGGCAGCTGCATGGCTGCCGCTGCGGCTTTGCGCCACGGCGAGATACTGAAAAACGGCGCCGTCATCCGGTGTGGCGGCCACAGCTTTCTGCAGAAAACCGACCGCTTCTTCCAGCCGGCCGTCATTGAGCGCCGCAAGTCCAGCTTCTCGATCGTCCATGCTTCCTCTTACCACCTTTCATCCGGCCGAGTGCGTAAACGTTCGGTTGCCCCGCAGTTCCGGGGTTGCTAATCGATGACCCGGGTCTCGCGTTTAATCCGCGGGTCTCGAAAAACATCCGATTCATCCCTGCTCTTTGTGGAGAACTCACTCACAACCGCGCCATCCGGCCCGGCCTGGAACCAGTGTGGCGTGTTCGGCATGATCGTGTACTGATCACCGGGCTTCAGCACAACCTCATGCTGCAGCGTATAGTGGGCGGCGCTGTCCGAGGGTGGCGCTCCGTGTGGGTCTGGCGTTGCGACGCCCGGTACGAACAGGTAGACTTCGCCCCAGCGGCACCGGAACGTCTCCTCTTTGCCCGGGTCGTCAGCCAGAGGCGGATGCCAGTGCTCGGGGCAGGTCTGTCCGGGGAACATCACAAGCTCCTTGGCGCAGCACCGCTCCGTATTGATGTACACCACCAGTTCGAGGCCGGTTTGGTCCAATTCACCAAGGCCAAAGTCAGCCACTTCGATCTGCCCATGCTCGGCGCTCGAGAGGACGATACCCGCCCGGTCCAGATAGCCCGCCGCACGCGCCCTTGCCGCGTCCAGTTCTGCCTGCGAAATCATGCGATGCCCTTCCTGATGTTGCAAACAACCCGATCCCCTGGTTCATGCTGAAGGGCGATGATTCCTGCTTCTCGGCAAGTTGCGCGCAGTTTTGCTGCCGATCTAAGGTATCGAGCACATGTCGTGCATTGCCACGTACGCGGTTGCTTCCGGTTACGACTCAGCGAGCATCCGGCACGCCAACGGCGTCTCCGTGACGCCGCCGGCGCATGCCTCCACTCGCCACGCGCCCGCGTCCGGACTGGCGCTTACCACGCGTTCCAACTCGTCGCCCCGAAACAACAATCCAACGGTGTCGTCTGTGGCCAAGCCCGGCGGAAGCTGCCCTTCGGCAACCATCTTGAGGTAGGTCGGGCGTCGCAGCGGCTCCGAGTGATAGTGCGGGCAGTTGCTGCCGGGCAGAAATCCCAGGCAATCAAGTGGTGAGATGCGCCCGGGCCACGAATCGGTCGTCCCCTGCTGGAACCAGCAGATTGAGCCCGCGCTGGAGCCGCACAGCACGACACCACTCTCCCAGGCTCGCCGTAGAATGACATCCAGGCCCCACAAACGCCACAAGGCCAACATATTGCGCGTGTTTCCGCCACCGACGTAGATGATATTCTGACGCATCACAAGCGCTTCCAGAGGCTCCTCCGGCTGGCGGAACAGACTGAGTTCCACGGGTTGGCAGCCCAGCCCGGAATAGTTCTCAGCGAAAGTCCGGTACGCGTCCGGTGGATCGCCGCCGGCAGTTCCGATGTAACAGACCCGAGGCGCCGATACATCGGCAAGCGACACAATGAAGCGCGCCAGTATGCGGTTGTCAGGCCGCCCGCCACCGAGAGCAAGTATGGTTGGCGTTGAGCGATGCATGAATGGGTCCATCTGAATTGTACTTCGCCGGCGGTTCGCCACTCGGGCTGTGGCTGCACCAGCGGCGGGTTCACCGGCGCAAACCTGCAGTACCCGTCAACTCTACGCGTACGTACGGGCCATTATGGGCGATGAGCGAAGATCAGTGCTATAGCGTGGAGCTTGCCGGTATAATTGACCTCATCTGCAATCCGCCCGTGGAGAGCGGCACAAGGATGGTCCGTTGACCCCGCCAACCGACGAACTGAGCCGCACTACGAGGCGGAAGACCGATCGGATCGGCGCAGTTGTGCTGATAGCGGTGCTGGTCACCGGCGCCGTTGGTGTGACCGTGGCGCGTCGCGCCATGCCGCCTACCGTGGCGCCGCACCTGGTTTCGCCGCAGCAAAGGGCGCAGGCTCTTCAGGATGCGTCCGACATGGCCGCGCCGGATCCCAACTGGCTGATGCGCAATACCGCTCGGTTTGGAGTAACGAAAGCGCAATTTGTACGCGTGAAAGCGGCCGCGGATCTCTACAACGTGACAATGAGGAACGCACAGGCCGAACGTACCCGACTCGCGGCAGATCTGAACGGCGTGGCAAAGAAGGACCCGAACGGCGGCCACCGCGTCCTGGCGACGATGCGCGATCGTGAGTTGATCATGATGACCGAAGCCACATTCAGCATGGCCCGCAACACCTGGTGGCAGCGAGTCACTCCGGTTTTGTCGCCGGCGCAGGTAAAGAGCATCTCCGATGCGTGGTATGCCTACTACGTGATGGGGCCAACGGCCGTCCGTATCGAGCAACGGGCACGACGCATAACGCGCGAGCGGCTACCGCCCACCGCTCCGGCGCAAAAGCCCGGAAGCTAATTCAAGATCTTGCGACGTTTTGCCGGGCGAACGCCGGCCGCGCGCCAATCGAACGGTACAAAGCCTATAGCCGGCGCCGGTGATCCGGCTCTCAGGTCGAAATCTCCCGCCGATGCGTTTACGAAGAGGGGGTCGGCCACGATCGAACCGGCTTCGTGTCCCAACGCCTGCCACTGGGCCAACGTGTGCCCTTCAAACAGTACCGCCCGCTGCCCGGTGTTCCAGTAGAGGTTATGATCCGCAGTATAGGCGCCGTCGTGCCAGTTGCCGTAGAGCAGAGGCCCGCTGCCGTTCCAGATCACAATGTTATGCTCCAGGGTGAAGGATCTGTGCGATTCCGCGAGCGACCGCTGCAGTTGGCCGGTTGCGCTAAAGGCAAAGATATTGTTGACAATCAGGTTGTTGGCGCCGTAATGCTGGTGGAGGCCGCCGGTGCCTGTGTTGGTAACCAGGTTGTCCTGCTCGGTCACACCCACCACGCCTTCGTCGTTGTAGATGCCCCAGGCTCCGCGCCCGTAGTGGTTGAAGCCCTGAACGTCTGAGATGAAGTTGTGGCTGATGAGCGCACCGGTCTCCGTGCCGAGAAGATAGATGCCGCCCATATCGCTCAAAACGCCCTGACCGATGCGGCGGATCCGATTGTATGTGATGCGGTTCCCCAGCGCCAGGCTCGGCCCATATCCCCACGTCCAGCCGACCGAGATTCCGGTGTAGAATCCGCTAAACAGCAGGTTGTGCGTCAGGGTGTTGCTTGCGCTTTGGCCAATCCAGATTCCAATGGCGCCTGTATGGATTCTGCCCCAACCGCGGATGCTGCAGTCTGCCACTGTGTTGCGGCCAGTCCGGTCGACGGCCTGCCCCCGGATCGTCGGCTCACCGATCCTGACGCCGCCTGCGCCGAGATCCTCGAATGTGCAGTGCTGCACCCGGCAAGCGGTACAGCCTTCACGAAACCACACGCCGTAGATCCCAATGTGTGACACCGCGCACCGCTCCAGCGTGATTCCAGTGGCAAAATCGGCCTGAATGCCGGCGGGAATAGAGACCTCCGCCTGCGGATCTGCGTGGCCCGCGTACGGCAGCAGGTACTGGCCATATTGAAACGACAGGCCACGGAAGGTGATGTGGCGCACCGGGTCGAAAGGTGTTCCCGCGATCACGATGAACTGCGTGGAGATCGGCGCCTCAACGTCTGCCGTGCTCATGCTAGCCCCGGACGGCGGCCGGATTACGATCGAGCCGTTCGGTCGGTAGAGCCATTCTCCGGCGTTCATCTCGCCCGGCATGTTTTCCAGCGCGTAGCGCTGGGTGGTGCTGAATGAGAGGAACGGCCATGGTGCGTGCCCGGTCAGACGGATGATCCCTGTGGCAGCGTCGACACCGGCAATATGGTGCCGCGACGTCTCCCATGAGTGGTAGACAACCACCACGACGCGAGCCAGCTGCGCCGCAGAGAGCGCTGCCAGTGCCCTTGCAACCCGGGGCTCAGCCTGAAATGCGGCGCTTGATATCGTGGACGGCGCCCGCAGCGCCGCGTCCGGCGGCACTACCTGGCTGCCTTGCGCCGATACCGCGCCGGTGACCCAAAGGTAACCGTGGGCGGGTAACCGGGCCGGCTGGAGCCGGCGCCCGTTGAGCCATAACTGCTCGAATGGAAGCGCCTCACCATCCACCTTCGGTGCGGCGGCACTCCAGGTTCCATCGGCTTTACGGCGCCAGCCGCCAATCCGCATGCCACCGCTAAAGATCGGTCGGGCGCCCGGCGCCGCTTCGAACACCGTGGCCGCGCCGGTTGAGGCGCCGTCGGCGCCGGTGAAGGTTACGGCATGCAGCATCCGGTACGTGCCGGAGGCAAATAGGACGTGGATCGTCGCGCCGGGATAACGTGCCCGCAGCTTGCGTACGGCTCGGCGGGCGCCATCCAGCGAGCGCAGCGGCCCGCCACCGGCCCCATCGCGGTGCGGCAGTCTGCCATTCAACAGGTCACTGCCTTCCGGAGCCGCATAGAGCGTGATCGGCCGCGGTTTGGCCGGGCCTGCAAACGCCGCGTTCACGGCGGCGACGGCGAGCAGGATAACGAGCGTAGGCGATGGGAGGCCGCTCCGTAAGGCGCGGAACTTACTGCTGGTTTGAGTACGCATGGCACACCACGATTAAAGTGCTGCGGCGCCCACACCTCCTTACGGAAGGGTGTAGACCGAAAGATACGATGCATGTACCTTTGTGTGATAGATGCTTTCAGTAGCGGCAGGTCCGGTGGTGGCGTGCGGCTCGAGCGATCCCGTGTCCAGGTTTCTGTCATAGGTCGGAAACCCACTCGAAGTGATTGCGACTCGGAGCCGGTGGCCCTTTGGAAACACCATTCCCAGCGCCCACAGGTTGAGGTGAAAGCGTGTGACCTTTCCGGGAACAAGCGGCTTCGGCGCCGACGAGGAGTTGCGGAAGCTGGCGCGCAGCACGCCGCTGACCAGTCCGGCCTCCCGGCCGTCTGCCTGCACGTCGGAGAGCGAGGCGTACCAATCCGTATCGACGGCCGTGGATGAAGCTTCCAGCGTCAGGTCTACCGGCCCGGCAACCGTAAGGTCGTGCGTCAGTGGCGCGGTGGTATACACCAGAACCGTCGGAGTGCCATACGGCCGCTGAAGCGCGGCGGACTGCGGGCTGCCCTTGGCCGCCAGCGCCCTCTTGAGTGCCGGCGAGATATACGGGTGTGACGGATCGTACCGGTACCGGTCCGGCGGCTCAGCGCCCGCGGGACGCGACCTGGTCAGCGTGCCGTTGCTGTGGTCGCTGTTCGCATGGCCGGATGAGTGGAGGTAGAAACGCGTCTCCACGGCGCGTCTTGGTGGCCAGGCCGCGAAATCGCGCCACTGATTCGCGCCCATCAGAAACACCTTGACGGGCGGTTCATGGGTGATGCCGTTGTGAACGCCCTTCAGCCACCGGTCGAACCAGCGCAGATAGAGCGTGTTGAGGTCGATGATCGACTGCGGACCGAAGTTGTACGGACCCAGGTGGGTGGTCGTATCGAGTTCGTGCGACCATGGGCCATAGATCAGACGCTGATTGGCATGCCCGGAAGCAATCATGGCAGCATAGTTCAAGCGTGTTCCGATGCCGTCGCCATCAAACCAGCCCGATACGTTGAGTGCGGGAAGCGGGCCGATCGACTTCAGCTTCTGATCGAAGCTGCCGCGCTTCCAGTAGGTGTCGTTCGTAGAGTGTTTCAGCCACTCCTGCCATTGCGGCGAGGTATGGCCGAGTATCAACTTGTCGACCGATGACAGCGGAGTGAGCGGATGTGCCACCAGTTTCCGCATCGGCTCCAGCGGATC
This sequence comes from Armatimonadota bacterium, assembly GCA_028871815.1. Taxonomy (NCBI): domain Bacteria; kingdom Bacillati; phylum Armatimonadota; species Armatimonadota bacterium. The sequence goes on from JAGWMJ010000012.1 coordinate 70,320, forward strand.
GGGGATGTGGACCACCTTCTGGTCGACAACCTGGAGCCACCAGAGATCTGGCGCCAGAAACAGCGCGCCAAACGCATACGGCACGTTGAAGAACGGATCCGGTGGCGAAACAATCGGCACAATGCACTTCAGGTGGGGGCTGTTTTCGCTGGCTGCGGCCCACTGAACAAAGCCGCCATACGATGCCCCGATCATACCCACACGGCCATCGCACCAGGGCTGCTTCGCCAGCCACTCGATCGAATCGTAGCCGTCGTCGCACTCGTCCACGAACGGACGGAAGACACCGGTGGAATTGCCTCGCCCACGTGTGTCTTGCGAAACGTACACATAACCCCGGCGGGCGTAGAACTCGCCTTCCCCGGCCACGGTGCGCCCGTAGGGTGTGCGCGAAAGAATTGCCGGATAGCGACCCGGCGCTGCCGGTCGGTAGATATCGGCTGCAAGCAGTACGCCGTCGCGCATCGGCACCTTGACGTCGGTCTCCCTGGTTACCGTGAACGTAGGCTGAGAGAGGTCTGCGGCCGCCGCGCCGGCGGGCTTTTCGAGCTCCTCATACCCGATGCGGATTGCGGTGAGACTCTGGCCAGGCACCTGCCACATCAGCACGTGACCGGCAACGTCGGTGGTTACGGTGGTGTCGATATTGCCGATAGGACCGGCCAGGACCACAGAGTAGCGATGCGTCGCGAGCGGTTTACCGTTCACCGTGCCGGTTATTGCACCTTCATCCTTCATCGTGGCAAACAGCGTCACAGGCCCGGCCGGACCCACGCTTTCGCTGGCCAGCAGGCGTATCTGCCGGTTTACCGGTCCCGGCGTCTTCAGCGCCGCTACCGCGTACGAGAACAGATGAGGCGCCATGTCGGCATAAGGCAGCACCTGTGCTGGGATCGGCTTCGCCGCGACTGGCTTGCCGTTGACCACGAGGTTCTGACGCGGCTGAAGCGTGAGTGTAAAGGAACCGCGCGCCGCGGCTGTTGAGGTCACGCTCACCAGTCGGCCCTTCTGCCACGCCAACTGACTGTGAAGCGTCACCGGGTTGGACCCAAGGCTGATCACCTCGGTCCACTGGCTGCTGCCATCGGCCCGGATAATAAAGTCATCGGTGGCAATCCGGGTGTCGCGGACGGAAAGGACGATCTTGCCCGAATCTGCGGCCGGCGCCGACTGCCAAGCATGGGCCGGTAAAGCCAAACATGAGAGGAGCAGGGAAAGGTACGCCAACAGTTTCAAAAGCCGCTCTCCAAAAGCACGGGTGTGTGAACCGGGTTCAGCGAAAAGGTTACCCGTGGTAGCAGTTCGGCTCATGCCGGTTTCCACACCACGATTCTACCCATGCCTGAACCGGCGGCTGTCTCAGCGACGCGAACGGCCTGTTGCGATCGCAGAGTTTCGACCTATTTACGTCGCAGGGGCGCGCAGAATCCAGCCCGGTGATAAGCGGTATTCCAGGTGTGCGCGATCCACTCGGCAAACCTTGCTTTGACGGGAGATCAGCAAATACCGGTCCCTGTCATAAAGCGCTTCGCGGTGCCCCAGCTCTATGGAACTACTGTTTCGATTGGACGGAACCCGGAAACTGTGAGTAAAAAGCAGGCGCAACGCGTTACTTCCAGCCGCAGAGGAATCAGCGCCTATAGCCAAAGCTGCGAGACGGCAGTTGAGCCGGCGTGTGCGGGCGCGCTGTGCCGCTGTCTGTCGCACAACCGGTCTGCGATGGTCTGCCTCTCGTGATCATTCCCGCGTCATTTAGGGTCACCGCCGTGTACTGCATCGTCGGGCGGTGCGGCCAGTGCGGGCACAGGAGGTGGTGGAGTGAGGGCCGGTACTTCCGGCGCGCCTCCGGCAGAGAGCACGCGATACGTCCGGATCGGATGCGATACGCCTTTAATGATGACCGGCTCACCACCTTCCATGCGGAAGCTGCCGTGAATCAGTTCCTCCACGGCGTCGCTCACCACCACCTCGCCGCCCGCAGCCAGCATCTGCAAGCGGGCGCTTACGACCACCGTGTGGCCGAGCGCAGTGTAGTTGATCTGGCGGATCGGGTTGCCGACCATTCCGATAACCGCCTCGCCGAAGTGGACGCCAAATCCCACGTCCAGCGCCTCGCGGCCGTTCTCGCGAATCTCAGCCGAGAGCTCGTTCGCCGCGTCGCGCATGGCCAGAGCACCGTAAAGCGCGTCGCGCACGCCCGGCTCGAGCTCGCCATCGATGGGGAAAAATGCCATCAGGCCATCGCCGGTGTACTTATCCAGGATACCGGCGTGACGGTCGAGCGCGTCCGTCATCACCGTCATATAGAGGTTTACGACGTCGATGACCTCCTCTGGAGTATGCCGCTCCGCGAAACTGGAGAAGTTGCGCACATCGGCAAAGAGTACGACCACCCGCTGGCGCTTGCCGCCCAGTCCCAGCTTCTCCGGAGCATCCAGAAACTCATCGACCACCTGTGGCGCCACAAACCGCTGCAGCAGCGACCTGTTGCGTTCGCGCTCGTCGCGTTCGCTGGAGTACGTGATCTGTGTGGAGAGCAGGAAGGCGGCGACGGCGGTGGCGATTGGCAGAATCGGATCCATCCAGCGCATTCCGGCAAGCTCGAGGCCGCACACAACCAGCGCGGCAAACACTCCGAATGCTACCTTCCACACCGCGTCCATGGGAGCCCGGCCGGTCGCCGCCTGGCCCATCAGGGCGCCGAATACCAGCAGGGCCAGCAGCCAGCCGGTACCGGAGATGTGGCCCAGGCAGTCGCCGCCCATCACGGCAGCCGTGGCATCGGCCTGAACAACCGCCAGCGGCAGCCGTCCCTCGGAGGTCTCACGGAATACCGGCATCAGTTCGTCCAGGAACACGATCTTGCCCTTGATGAACGAATCGGCCGGCACCCAGGTGCCCGGCGTGGAGACTGGCCGGACACCCTGAACGTAAGTCGGCGCGTAGACCGGAGCATTGCGCATCAGGTCGGAATAGGTGATCGTGGTGAATGCCGGCGCCGTCGTGGTATCGCGAAACACGGGTAGGAGGACGCCGCGGGCGACCTGCGGCACGCTTCGGCCCGCCATGTCCATCACCTGATCGCTGGAGATGTGCCCCTTTGGGAGCTTGACGTCTCGCGCCGCCGACGCCAGGGAGAGCGCTAACGGGGGCATTCCGCTCCAACGCATTGGCACACAGGGTAGTCCGGCCGTTTTGAACGATGGCAGTTCGGCCAATGCCACATCGCGGGAGGCCGCCTCCAGGCTGGGGAGCGCTGCAAGCCCTTTGCCGGGCGCCTGCAGCGGGGCAAAACTGACGTCGTTTCGCGCACCCTTGACCGGCGCGCCGACATCCAGTGGTGAAACTGCCAGCGTGACATTGCCGGCCTTGCGCATCGACGTCAGCAGAATGCCAAGGTCGCGCCAGTTGCGCGTGGCGTCGGCGCTCGTCGGAAGCGCGCCGGCGAGTGTTGACGCCGGCAGCAGGTTCATGTCCACTGTGTTGGGCGGATTCAACAGTGGCACCGGCATGACCACCCGAACAGCCCCAAGCGATGCGAGCCTATCAAGAACGGCTGCCTGCAGCCGGCACTCCGAGCTGCCGGCATCCACCGCTCGGCGCGCCGCGGGGTCGATCTGCAGCAGCACGATCTGTCCGCGGGCACGCATGTACGCATCGGCCTGGCCCTCTCGCGGAGCCTGCAGGTTGATGGTGATGGGAGAGTTGACCTGTGTGCTGCCATTACCGCGCGTGAGATCCTCCGGCGCCGAGGCTCGCGCGCGCACCATGGAAACCAATGCCGGAGATTGGAGCGGGGCCAGCAAACCGGCCTTGTTGGCTGCCAGCATCACCAGCGTAGCCAGGATGCCGAGCACAGCGCCCCGGGCATCGAGCACATGCGTTGCACCGCGAAAACGAACGCGCCGTCGCAGCCTTGGTTCCAGCCATCGGGTAACGCGCCGGGCCACTGGTTGAGAGCCATCACTGCGGCGGATGAATGCCCCGATGACGACCGTCCAGATCGGGATGCCCAGCCATACGATGCCGATAAACCACGCCGCGTGGAACCTGCCATCCAGTGGGGCGAGTAGGTAGGTGACGATGTAGGCGAAGAGCAGGGCGAACCAGAAGGCAACCACACCGCCGCTGGCGTTGACGGTGGTGGAAGGTCGGCCGCGGCGTGCATACTCGCTGATTGCCGCGCCGGTCAGGCCGGCGACCGCTGCGGTGACGAATATCAGCGGCCACATCACGGCAGCCACTATCGAGACGATGGTGCTCGATGACATCACCTGAACGCTGCTCGAATTCGCCAACTGCTGCTCGATGAACTGAACGAACAGCAGCGTGAGCAGCAGCGCCATCCAGAAGCTCCACTTCCAGCCCGTTTCGCGCGCCGCAATAATGGGCCGTGGGTGGCCAATGCTCCAGATGACCGCCAGAATGGCAAGAGCGATGTTCAACAACGCCCATGCCGTGATCACCACCTCGTGCCCCGTGGGGAACGGCAGCACCATCAGGATGATGCCTGCCGCGGAGAGCCACCATGCCGCGCGAATAGCGCGATCAGGACTGCGGCTCATTGAGAACAGGCGGCGTAGTGTGCTGAGGGGTGACGTCATTCGTTGGATGCAGGTGCCGCGAACAGCCAGTAACAGTACGTGCAAACTGGCTGTGCGGTTTGCCATTGCTCAACAGCCAAATATTTGACGTTCACAATGGGGCTTGGTGTCGCAGTAATGGGGCGGCGCAGCTCAATTCAGTATTGCGAGGCTTCGGGAGGTAAGTGCTACCCCGCGTGAGAATGCAACCATTGAACCGGCTCCGCCACTGTAAGCCATCCCCGCCGCTCGAGTCCAGTGGTCGCCTCCTGTCCCGCCACTCCTGGCACTCCCAAGGTCGCGATCCCGAGCGAAGGCGAGGGATCGGCAGCCTCGTTGTTCCGATTCCGGCAGCCGGAGCTCGCGGCTGCACAATTTGGCTCTCAGACAAAAAAGAGTCGAAAAAAAAGTCGCCCGAATGGAACTTTCCGGCCCAAAAAACTCGCTTTACCTTTTGAAAATGGGATGCGTCCGAACATTTTCGAATAAAGTTCGTGGTATCCTTGACAGGCTTGTTCTGTTAGATTATGATTACTTTAGTCTCCATCTCTTATGCTGCGGATCCGGTAGGAAACCGCGCCGGCGAAACGGTGGGAAGCACCTCAACCAGCTTCACGATGGATAACGACGATGAGCTTGCGTCGACCAGCGGCGGCTTCGCGAACAGCTATTCGTACAATGCCAACGGCGAACAGACCGGCCGCACGCTGGCCGGCACGGCGTATACCCTCGCCTTCGATTACGACGGGCAGCTCAAGTCGATTACGCAGGGCACAGCGGTGACCAGTTTCGGCTATGATGCCCTCGGCCGCCGCGTAAGCCGCACGGCATCTGGCACAACCACCTCCACGCAGTACGCCGGCGGTGCGCCGGTGACGGAGACGCAGGGTTCGAGCTTCACCGCCGCGTACACCGTCGGCAACGACCTGCTGCGCCGTAACGGCGAGTATCCCGCATTCGATGGCCTCGGCTCCGCCCGCGCCGAAACGAACAGCTCCGGCACAGCCACCGCCACGCAGGATTTCGATGCCTTTGGCAACACGATCGCGAGCAGCGGCAGCACTAGCAGCCCGTACAACTTCGCGGGCGACTGGGCGTACCAGAGCAACGGCGACGCAGGGCTGCAGCACGTAGGAGCGCGCTACTACGATCCGCAGGTCGGGCGGTTCGCCAGCCGCGACAGCATGCTCGACCAGATTCCGTACGCGTATTGCTGGGGTGAGCCGAACGATTGGGCGGATCCGAGCGGGGCGAATAGGATCAGTTGGGGCGGCGTGAACAATGTGGAGCTTCCGTTCTTTGGGACTGTCGTCGGGGGCGCAATCGGAAGAATCGTGGGAGGGCTCATCGGGCAAAAGATTCCTTACTTCGGACGTCTGTGGCGGCGGTTTACTCCAAGAGCGGTGCCCGACCCTGTCGCGCCGGAGTCGCCGCCGCCAGCCGATGAGGTCGTGGGTGAACTTGGTCCCGATCTAGGTGAAGGCGGCGAGGTGATTGCAGGCGGCTTAGCGGGGGCCGAGGACGGCGGGGAAGCTGGGCTCGTGCTTGGGCCCGAGGGCGCTGCCGCGGGTATAGTCATTGGCGGCGCTATCGGATTGGCCGCTGCATGGCTGGCCCAGCAATGACTTCTGGAGGCTTTTGGACCCGTGCCCGCGGTCAGGCCCAGCCACCGCTTCGGCATCTCACGCCAACCGTGTACCGGATTGCCGGAGCCGCGGATTTTGCGGCAGCGTCTGCGGCCGCCTTCAGCGTTGGACTCGCCGTGTTGCGCCGCTTGGTGCCCGGCCCGGCCGGGCATCGTTTCCGTGGCTGGGGGCTCGAAACCGTACAGCACTGGCCGCTGGCGGCTGGGCTGGGCATAATGACAGCTGGCCTACAGGCTATATCGACAATGAGAATGCCGGTGTGGGCGCTTAACCCTATGTTTACTGCGCGGTTGTCCGGAGGCGGGACGCGGACAGTGCGGGCTGCAATGTGGGCCGCCACAGGGCTCTACTACGCCGTTGACCTTGCAGGCCTCCTATACCTGGTGTTCCGCCGCGGCTAGGACACGCATCCTAAGCCACAGCCACGCAAGACGCCCATGCTTTTGAAGACGCTGTCGCCCGCGGCTGCTGTACATCGAGCCCATACAACTTCGCGGGCGACTGGGCATACCAGGGCGACGGCGACAACGGGCCGCAGCATGGTGAAGCACGCTACTACGACCCGCCGGTCGGGCGGTTCGCCAGCCGGGACAGCATGCTGGACGAGACTCCGTACGCGTATTGTCCGGATGAGCCGATCGATTACGTGGCCCCGAGCGCTTGAAAGGCAATTCACTGGGGTCAGGCGCCGCACGCCGCCACGACCGGTACTACGCGTGCGCCGTTCCTGTTCTTCGGCACTTGCCTGGGGACAGCGACCGGACGGCTGATAACACTCTCACGTACGCCGTAGACGGCGTGGCTCGACCCCAAGCCGGGCAAGAGAATAATGGAATGTAGTCGCCGGCAATTCAGTACCTGCGATGCATCTTACGAATCCCCGAGATCTGCCGGACCACGCGGCCCGTGCCGGCCCCCGCTGGGTGAGACACGAGGTCGATTCCGATGGTTGGTCGTGGGTGCGCGGATGGAATGGTCTGTTAGGCGCGTCCAGCGACCGCACGTATTTCCAAGCGAAGGCGACCGATGGGCCATTGGGAGTTCGGGCTGCACGTCTGACCCAGCGCACACCTCGCCGGTCGCGGGGCCGGAGTGATGTGTACCATGAGGTAGCGATTGTACGTCGGTCAGGTCTTCGATGCGGCAGCGCGCCGCCTTGCGCCAGCGCCGAGCGCACGGGTAACATTCGGCAGCGAGCATTGGCGGCGCTCAGGAGGCACTGCATGGAGACCGAGGAATTCATCCGCTCAATTTGGGACTACTCCGATCCCGCAGGATCGGAAGCTCGCTTTCGCAGCGCGATTGCCGCGGAACTCGGCGGCTCAGCCGTCGGCGCAGAGCTTCGCACGCAGGTGGCGCGCTCTCTCGGCCTGCAGGCGCGATATGCTGAAGCGCACAAGCTGCTGGATGAGATTGAGGCGCAACTCAATGGCGAGCCCGGCCCGGCGATGGTGCGTGTACACCTTGAACGCGGTCGCGTTTTGAACTCTTCGGGCGACCGGGATGCCGCGATCGGCTTCTTCTCGATGGCGAAAGGCGGCGCGCAAGCCTTCCATCTGCTCGCGCTTGAGATCGATGCGCTGCACATGCTTGCTATTGCCGATCCATCGCGAGCGCTGGTTTTGAACCTGGACGCGCTCGAACTGTGCGACGACGCTCCGCCAGGTCCAGCTCGCCAGTGGCGCGCCTCGCTCTGCAACAACATTGGATGGACCCTTTTTGATCGCGGCGATGCTGCCGGAGCGCTCGACTATTTTCGCCGGGCAGTGGACGCGCGCAAGGAGATGAACGACGAAGCCGGTTGTCGGATTGCAGAGTGGTGCGTCGCCCGTGCACAGCGTGAGCTCGGCTCGGTCGAGGAGGCGCTCGCGGCACAGCGCAGTCTCCTCGTGCGCCAGGAGGAAGCCGGTAACGACGCGCCGTTCGTCTGGGAGGAGCTGGGCGAGTGCCTCCTGGCGCTGAACCGGCCCGACGAGGCCAAGCCGTGGCTGGAAAGGGCCTACCAGATGCTGGCAACGGCTCCATGGCGCGGCCAGGTCACCGAGGAGCGGTTGGAACGGCTCAAGACGCTCAGCGGCTAGCACTCTCGGCAGATCGGACCGCGCAGCAAGCAACTCGCCGATCGTGTCTTTCGGTCGCATGCCCTGCGCGCGGCTCGGCATACGGCTCTGCCGATAGTGGTTGCGCGCCTGTGCGTGAAGTCTGCCAGGTCGGAAATGGCGACACCTGAATGGACGCAGGAGTACAGGGCGTCGTCCGTCGAAACGCGTCCCGGATTCCAACCGTCAAGCAGTCGCATGGCCGATTCCCATAGGAACGAGTGTGTGTATTCCAGCCAGGGCACCGGCTTTCCCGCCAGGATTGCCGGCGCCGCTGCTGCGAGGATCGCAAGCGCAAACCACTGGGCAAACTCGGTCTTGCGCCCGGCCGGGAAGCGGAAAGTCCCGTGCTCGGCGAAGACCATTGCGGTAGCGTAGGCGCGGTTATAGACGGTACGGAGGATTGGTACCTTGAATGGCAAAACCACTGCCGATGCGGATGTCTTAGACAGCATGGGAACCTCCTAAGTAGCGATTGCCCGGTTGATCCGTAGTGCGGATCGTCGTGTCGACGTCTTGTGATTATGACGACAGTACCAATACCCGCCGAAATCTATCGTTATTGATGCGAGGCGCTGTCCGATGGTTCAAACGAATCTGGCAGCTTTTGAAGGTAGGGGGGATAGTGGCGCCGAACGACCTCTGAGACGGCAGCGCATCAATCGAATGATCCACGCAAATCCATCACATCGTGCCTGGCCGGGAATCTCGGCCGGGATCGCGCTGGCGGCGCTTGTCACTTCGGTTTCCGCTGCAGCGCCTCAGACTCCGCCATCCGCAACACCGCAGCAGGCCCGTTTCTTCGAGTCGCAAATCCGGCCGGTGCTCATCGATCACTGTCTGATGTGCCACGGCGCTCAGCAGCAGCAGAGCGGATTGCGGCTCGACTCGCGTGAAGCCATTCTCAAGGGTGGGGCGCGTGGGCCTGAGATCGGCTCGGGATCGCCCGGCTCATGCCGCCTGATCCAAGCGGTACTCTACACCGGCGCGCTCAAGATGCCTCCGGCCGGCAAGCTCAAGCCGAACGAGATTGCCGCGCTGACCGAATGGGTACGGATGGGCGCACCCTGGCCGGCAGCGGCGCCCGCCGTCGCCAACTCGGGTGGCTTCCACATCACCGCGGCCCAGCGGGCGTTCTGGTCGTTTCAGCCGGTCGCTATGCCGGAGGTGCCCGCACTGCCAACCTCCGACGGCGCATGGCGGAAGAACCCCGTGGATCGGTTCATCCTCGCCGGCTTGGAGAGGCATCACCTGCGCCCGGCGCCGCCAGCCGACCGACGTACGCTGATTCGCCGCGTGACGTTTGATCTGATCGGCCTGCCCCCGACATCGGCGGAGACCGCGGCCTTTCTGGCCGATCGGCGCCCCGACGCCTGGCACATTCTCGTCAACCGGCTGCTCGCGTCACCGCGGTACGGGGAACGTTGGGGCCGGCACTGGCTGGACGTCGCGCGCTATGCAGATACGAAAGGCTATGTCTTTACGCAAGACCCGGTCTACCACACCGCCTGGACCTACCGCGACTACGTGATTGGCGCCTTCAATCACGACCTGCCCTGGAACCAGTTTCTGGCGCAGCAGATCGCCGCCGACCTGCTTCCAACCGCCAAAACGGACCCGGCCAGCCTGGCCGCGCTGGGTTTCCTCACGCTTGGCCGCCGTTTTCTCAACGACCCGGTGCTGATCAACGATGACCGAATCGACGCCACATGCCGGGGTATGATGGGCCTCACCGTGGAGTGTGCGCGCTGTCACGATCACAAGTTCGATCCGATTGCTCAGGCCGACTACTACGGCCTTTACGGAGTGTTCGCCAGTTCGCGTGAACCGGCTTCGGAACCGGTTATCTCGCCTCCGGCGGTTGGCGCGGCCTGGGCAGCCTGGAAAAGCCGGTACGACGCGGCCACTGGTCAACTTAATGGCGCTCTTGGTGCGGCCGAGTCGTCGCTGCGCAAATCGAACGGCCTTCCGCCACACGCCCTCGCAGCGCTTGCGCAGACGCCGCCGCCCAACACGCTGCCTGCAGCGATCGTCCACGAGATCATCGCCGCAGTTCCACCCGATCAGCGCGGCCAGCTAGCGATGCTTGAGAGCAACCGCGCGGCTCTGAAAGCGGCTGAGCCGCCGGCGCCCGTCACTGCCATGGCGTTGGAAGATGCGCCGCAGCCATTCCAGCCCCATATCTTCTTCCACGGCAACGCCGCCAATCCCGGCCCGGCAGTGACGCGCCACTTCCCGGCCATCCTCTCGATGGTAGATAACGCGCCATATACCACCGGGAGCGGGCGTCTTCAGTTGGCTGAGGATATCGTCAGTCCGCGCAACCCACTCACCGCCCGGGTCATCGTCAACCGCGTGTGGCTCTACCACTTTGGAGCCGGTATTGTCACTACGCCGTCCGATTTCGGCGCCCGCGGCGACCCGCCAACACATCCCAAACTGCTGGACTGGCTGGCATTCAAGTTTATGCAGCCACAGGCGAGCGGCGGATGCGGCTGGTCGATCAAGGCTCTCCATCGCTTGATCCTGGGCAGCTGCGCGTACCGCATGAGCGATACGGCCTCACCGCGCGCAGCTCAGATCGACCCGCAAAACGGCCTGCTGCAGCACCAGAACCTTCAACGACTCGATCTCGAGGCGCTGCGCGACTCCCTGCTGGCCGTGTCGGGAAGGCTCGATCTCACAGCCGGCGGGCCATCGGTGGATATCACCTCGCCTGCGTACTCGTGCAGACGCACTGTGTATGGCTTTGTGGATCGGCAAAACCTGCCCGCACTTTTCCGCACATTTGATTTTGCCAGCCCGGATGCGACCAGCCCTCAGCGACGGAGCACGACCGTGCCTCAACAGGCGCTCTTTATGCTCAATAGTCCGTTTATTCAGGATGCCGCTCGGGGGGCGGCAGCGCTGGCGCGGCGCACCATTCCGCGATCCGCCGCCCACTACAACGCCCTTCGGATCCAGTGGCTCTATCAGCGCCTCTTCGCTCGTCCCGCCGGCGCTGAGGAAGTTGCGATGGGCAGGCGGTTCCTGAACGCGCCGCCCGAGGCACCGCCTCCGGCCTCCGTCGCGCCAGGCGGTACGCAGATGGATGCGCTGTCGCGCTATGTTCAGGCGCTGCTCATGACGGATGAGTTCGCCTTCGTCGATTAGGCCTACGCGCAACGATGGCGCCCGGCTCGCCGGTGAGCCGCGCGCCATCGCCGCGTGGAAGTTGGCTGGTGAGTGCGTGTCAGGCCGGTGACTGTACGTTGGCCGCCTGGCGCCCCTTTGGCGTATCCAGTGACTCGTACATCACCATCTGTCCCTCCTTGAGCGATTTGAAGCCGTCCATATTGATGGACGAGTAGTGCACAAACACATCGACGCCGTCGTCAGCTTCGATGAAGCCGTAGCCCTTGGCGTCATTGAACCACTTTACTTTGCCCGTCGCCATATTCACAGCGGGTACTCCTTCGTCATCTCCCGGGGGAGCCGGGATCCGGCGCTGATTGCAGCACAGCGCTCGATGCGATTTTCCCTGCCGGCAGCTTGATCAGGGGTTTTGCAGAGCTCGATTTGCCTGCCGGCTCCGTTACACACAACGGCCGGCGCAAAGCGCGCCGGGCCGTTCTGATGGTGAACGTTGAAGAGTAAGGGTTCGCCGTCTGCGGGCGATTCCCTCCTTCGTTTGTGAGAGCTCAGCCGAAGGCTGGCTGCGCGGCCGAAACAATCTGCGCCGCGCAGCGCGTAGATGAGAGTATAATAGGGCATCGATCCGGCACTATCGGCAGCGCGAGCGATTCGCGAGGCCGGCGAGACGTTGGCACAGGAGCAAAATCCGCTATGGCTACATTGGAAGTATCGCCCACAACCGGCATTACGCTCACCGAGCGCGCTGCGCAGGAGATTTCCGAGCTCCTGAAACAGCAGAACAAGACGGATGCCGCATTGCGTGTGTTCGTTTCAGGCGGCGGCTGCTCCGGATTGAACTACGGCATGGCGATCGACGACGCGGTTGACGAAAGCGATTTTGTCTATACCTGTCACGGTGTGAAGGTGGTGGTGGACGCACTTAGCCTCAACTATGTGAACGGCTCCTCCGTGGACTACGTGGAGGATGACATGGGTGGCGGGTTCAAGATTGATAATCCGAACGCGGTGAAGTCCTGTGGGTGTGGCAGTTCGTTTGCCACCGAAGAGGAGCAGGATGGCGGCGGCGGGGGCTGTGGTTCCGGCTGCGGCTGCCACTGACGGTATACCGCGCGAGCTGTGGAGTTGGCACCGGGCCGGCCTCCGCGCCGGCCCTTGTCGTTCCGCGCTCATCGCCCTGGCAGACGGCTTGCGGCGAGGAAGATGTTGACGCGGCCCCCGCATTCGTCTCGAACCAGCCTTGGGTACAATCTAGCCGTGGCCGGGAGGCGCTGAGCAGATATGTTTGAGGTCACCGAAACCGCCGGTGCTGTTGCCATCACATCGTCCGGGCAAGAGGTCGCCCTCTACGTCTACAACGCCCCGGGCCACCAGCCGGCGCTCACGCGGTTGTACGCGGCCAATGGCGCGCAACTGCTGGCGAACGGCCCACTCGATTCGCCGCACCATCATGGTGTTTGGGCCGGCCATGGCAGCGTGGATGGCGTCGATTTTTGGCACAACAGGCACAACAGCGGCCGCATTGTGCATCGGCGATTCGAATCGGTGCATGGAGGCGAGCAGTCGGCATCCATCACTCAGGTCTGTGATTGGGTGCAGCCCAACGGCGTGCCACTGCTGACCGACACCCGGACGATAGTCGTTTCGCAGGGTGCCGGCGATGCACACTGTGTCGATTTTGAAATACTGCTTCGCGCGGCTGGCGCTGCTACCGTGACCCTTGCTCCGGTGCGGGAGTTCGGCATGCCGGCCCTGCGTGTGGCGCGAGAGCTTGCGCCTCGGGGCGGCGGAGCCATGCAGAGTGCCGATGGCGCAACCACCGAGAAGGCGATGCTTGGCAAGCGGTCCCGCTGGGTACACTTCAGCGGCAAGGTGGGCCGACACTCCGCCGGTATCGCCATCATGGAGGATCCCCGCAACAACGACCACCCCACCGCCTGGTATGTGCGCGATTACGGCCTGGCCGCCGGAAATGGGCCGCTGTTTGCCGACGAGCCGCTTACCGTGGCGCCGCGACGTCCGCTGCGTTTCCGATACCGGATTTGGGCGCATAACGGCTTGCATGAGGAAGTTAGCGCGGCGTGGGACCGCTTTGCCGCCGCTCCGGTTTAGATTCATCTGCTTGCGCTCGATGTTGCTCGCCGCCGTTCTAACACCGGCCGGGCATGATTCAAGAGGCTGCTATGTCTCCCGCCGAACCTGCCGCAACGGGGAACTTGAGTTCGGGCCGGCTCTTTGAGCCGGAGCAGTTCCACGTGTTCGCTGTGGAGGGATTCACGCGGCGTATGCCGCTCGTGCGTACGCGCATCACGCCCGTGCTGGCAGGGCTTGCCGAACCGCTCTGCGAGCCGCTCGCGGCAGTCGTAGAGGAGCCGCTCTTCCCGCATGTGGCTCGCCACATGCGCCGCACCGTCAACCCACCGGAAGCCACCTGGGTCGCCTTTGGCCGATCACCACGCGCATACAAACCCTGGATTCACATTCGGGTCGGCATGGCGCTGGAAGGCGTCCGCGTTTCGGTGTTCGTCGAAGATGATGCGGAAGACAAGCCACGCTTCGCGGCCAACCTGCGCCGCAACGCCGCGCCTCTGGCTAGGTGGTTCCGAGAGCGCCACGAGGTGCTGGCGTTCGACTTCGCGACGGCGAACGGATTCAGCACGGCTGCTGCACTCGGCGCCGCCGGGCTGCGGCGGTTTGCCGATCGTCTGCTTCGGGTGAAGGCTCAGCACGCCTCGTTTGGAGTTGTGCTCTCGCCGGAGCGGGCATGTGCCCTGGACACCGGCACCTTTATCGCAACAGTGTGTGACACTTGTCAAACGCTGCTGCCGCTCTACCGGTGCGGCGCCGCCGACTCCTACCGTTTCAGCGCCCAATCCGGCGGCTCGTCAGATCCGGACTAGCGAGGCAAAATGGCAGCAAAGGCTCTACCGCACCTCCTCAGTATCGATGTGGGAACCTCGTCGGTGCGTGCCTGCCGCTGGACGCAGAAGCTCGGTCGCGTGCGAGGCGGCTGGCATCAGGTGCCGGTGCGGCTGGAGGTCGGCGCCGACGGTCGGGCGGAACTGGAGCCGGAAGGGCTCTGGACAGCGCTCGGTCAGTGCCTGGATGCCGTGGCCGGCAGCGGCGCGCCGATCGGAGCTGTGTCGCTGGTGACCTATTGGCACGGACTGTTGGGAGTAGGCGCCGATCTGGCTCCGGTGACGCGTATCACCACCTGGGCCGACTCGCGGGCCGCCGGCGCACTGGGTTCAGCCAACAGTGAACAGGCGCAGGAGTGGCTGCAGGAGACGGGCTGCAGGCCGCACTTTTCCTATCCTGCCTGCCGGCTCGCCTGGCTCAGGAAGTCGGATCCCGGTGCATGGCGTAAGGCGAACTGGTGGCTGGCTCCCGCAGATTTCCTGCTTCTCCGCCTTCTGGGACTTCAGCTGCCACAGACCAGCCTCTCCATCGCCTCGGCAACAGGCCTGCTCAGCCGAAAGTCGCTCAACTGGTCGAGTCTGGTGCTGGATGACCTGCAGTTGAAGCCGGACCGTCTGCCGGCGCTGCACGATCTGGATGCCCATCTACCCGCACTTTCATCCGCGCTTGCAAAGCGATGGCCGGCGCTCGGTGGCGCGGAGTGGCTGCCCGCACTAGGTGACGGGGCGGCCGGCAACGTCGGCAGCGGCTGCACATCATCAGCGACCGCAGCCATCAACATCGGCACCTCCTCCGCAGTGCGACGGATCGACACGCAGACCGGAAGTGAGATACCGTCGGGATGCTGGGAGTACCGGCTGGATGCGCAGCATCGCGTACTTGGCCAGGCATTCAGCGATGGAGGAGTAACACTGCGCTGGCTGATGAACCGGTTGCGCCTACCTGCCGACCGCAAGCTCAACGCTTCCATCGCGGCAGTCTATCCGCAGAGCGAGGTGGTCTGGCTGCCGTTCCTGGCCGGAGAGCGGAGCCCGGGTTGGAGCCCGGCGCGGTGCGCGAGCGCTTCCGGTATCCGCCTGGCAACCTTGGCCACGGATATTGCCTGTTCAGCGATGGAAGGTATTGCTATTCTGTTGGCTGACGGCGTGGATGCCGTTGAAGGGCTGGGCAAGGGCGAGGTCGTGATCTCCGGCGGCGCGGTGCGGGCGATGCCGGTTTGGGCGCACATGGTGGCCGACATAATCCAGCGTCCGGTGAAGCGGCTGCGAGAGTCGGAAGCCACCAGCCGGGGCGGCGCCGTTCTGGCGGCGCTGCGACTGGGCGCGTTCGCCGGCCTCGAGTCTGCGCCAGTGCCGGCGGCCGATGAAGTGCTGCCAAATCGGGGCAACGCCGTCGCCTGCGCAGAACTGCGCAAGCGGTTTCACGAGCAGTACGAAATGACTTCAGCCGGCTGAGCGGCCGGAAAGCGCGCTTCGTTGCACATTATGTGTCTCGCGTTTGGGGGTAACGCCGCGTCAGGCCATTTGTCCCATTGGTCCCACAGCGCAAACTTCTGGGTCGCGAGCCGCTTCCGCCCGCGCCGCCTCCCGCGCCAGAAATGGGACAAATGCGACGTATGCCGTTTATGGGACGCATTGCCACCCGCAGATCACGTCGCGTCCGCAACAGACGCCTCACGGCCGGCGGGGTCGGAACCGGACTTCGAGGTGGCGCAGCAGCCGGAACCCGGCCGCAGCACCAGCCGGATGCGGAGACAGCGCCGAAGGCATCCAGGCCGGGAAGCGGGAGACGAAGCGATCGCGCGCACTGCTCCTTAGCTCGCCGATGCGACCGGAATGAACGCCTCCTCAATGATCCGGCCATCCCACTGCGGGGCTGCAGCAATGTTCAGGCAGTGCGCAAGCGTCGGACAGGTATCAAAACCGCGCACCGGGGTCAACAGCTCCAGTCCCTGCTGCACGCGTGGCCCGGCTAGTACCCACGGAATGCGCATGTCGTCATCACAATCGGTTCCGTGCGTCCGGCCGTGGCCGCCGTGGTCGCTCGTCACCAGCACCGTCACGTCCCGGCCCATGCGGCGGGCGGCATCGAGGACATGGGCGATGCACCGGTCCACATTGTGGATCATGGCGATATAACCGGGCGTCATCCACCCGTGCTCGTGCCCCGCACTGTCGGTGGCGCCGAAATAGGTAAACAGCAAGTCGAACGGCTCAGCGGCAAGGTGCTCGGATACGGCGTATGCCACCGCCCAATCGTGCTCTGCCGTTTCGCATGCGCTGCGAGCGTACGATACGTGCACGCTTCCGGGCTCGGCCAAATCTCGCAATTCGGGCCAGTTATAGAAAGCCCCCACACGCAGGCCGGATCGCGCCGCAACATCCATGAGGCTGGGTACGGGACGCGCCAGCGGGGCAAAGGTATTGGTGGTAATGCCATGGCGGGGTACATCTACGCCACGGAGCATCGAGGTGTGGCATGGCAGCGTTACCGACGGCATCACAGTTCTTGCCATCAGCGTGCTGGCGCCACGCGCGCGCAGCCCATCAATGGTCGGCGTGTCGGCCGCCGCCAACCCGGCAGATGACATCCCGTCCACAGAAATCAGCATCGTCAGCGAACTGCTCGCCATACTCAAGGTACTCTTTTCAAAAGCGGCTCATGGTGCGCCGTCCCGGTGGAAGTTGTTTGCCGGGCCGGTGTTTACCTGCACCGCCGCCGCGGGCCGAAGGTTCTGAATCATGAAGATGGCGGCATTTCCAAAATGCTATATGGATGAACTGTGCGTCGATCACACCATGTCGGTTTTTGACTGGATCGCGCTCGCCGAACGCGAGCTGAAATCGACCGGCGTTTCGGGGCTCGAGATGTACGGCGGCTACTTTGCGGATACATCCACGGCCGGAATTCGCGCGGTCCGGCAGGCAGCCGATAGTGCCGGCTTTGCCATTCCGATGCTCTGCGTCTCGCCCGATTTCACGCATCCGGAGATAGCAGAGCGGCGCCGGCAGATTGAATCTCAACGCGCCTGGATCGATGTCGCCGCGGCGCTGGGCTGTTCCACCTGCCGCGTGCTGTCCGGCCAGCGGCGGCCCGAGGTCACCCGTGATCAGGGCGTGAACTGGACCGTGGAGTGCATCGAGGCGCTGCTTCCACACGCAGCAGGCTGCGGGGTGACGCTCGCCATGGAGAACCACTTCAAGGATAACTACTGGCAGTACCCGGAGTTTGCTCAGCGGATGGATATCTTCTGCGAAATCGTGAACCGGATTGAAAGCACGGCGTTTGGGGTCAACTTCGATCCCTCCAACACGCTGCTGGTGAATGAAGACCCGCTGGAACTGCTTCGCCGGGTGGCGCCACGCGTTGTCTCCATGCATGCCTCCGATCGCCGTCCAAAGCCGGGCGCCACTGCAGGCGCGATGGAGATCACGGACTACTCGCAATTGATCCATGGCGAGATCGGCACCGGGTTGATCGATTTTGACGCGATATTCGCCATCCTCGCGGATGTCCGGTTCGACGGGTGGGTCTCCATTGAGGATGGCGTGACGGGCATTGAGGAGCTGAAGCGCTCTGCAATCTTCCTGGCGGGCAAACTGGACCGCTGGTTTCCGGCGGCATGACCGTTCGGCTCATAGCAGCTGGCGACCTGCACATCGGCGCCGTATCCACGCGGCTGCCGGATGCTGCAGACCGTGATGACCTGTCTGCCGCCGCCGCATGGCTAAGAATTGTTGACGTAGCTATCCGCCATAAAGTGGACGCGGTGCTGATAGCTGGCGACCTTATCGACAGGCAGAATCACTACTTTGAGGCGGTTGAGGCGCTTGCGAAAGGCCTTCGGAAGCTGGATCAGGCTGGGATCGAGACTGTGGCGATCGCCGGCAATCATGACGCCGAAGTGCTGCGTGAGGTGGCGCGGACACAGCGGATTCAGGATTTCACCCGTTTCAGAGTGCTTGGGCTGGCCGGGTGGGAGAGCGCTTCGCTGGCGGCCGGTCTGCGGCTGCACGCATGGTCATTTCCGAAGTCCGAGCATGCTGAGAATCCGTTTGAGAAGTTTGCGTCGCTCGGCGATACGGAGCCGGGCGCGGTCGGGTTGGTACATGGCGACGTCGATGCCTCCGGCGGGAGGTATGCGCCGTTCCCAAAGCGGTCGCTCCCGCCCGGCAACGCGGTCTGGATTGCCGGCCACCTGCATCGCCCGCAGTTTGATGCAGGCTCGCGCCTCCTTGTCCCCGGGTCACCGCAGGCCCTGGCGCCGGATGAACGCGGCGAGCATGGGGTGTGGCGGATCGACCTCGAGGGCGGTGTCATGAGCGGTGAGCCGGAGTTTGTCCCGATCTCCAGCGTCCGGTACGACCAGGTCACCGTGGAGCTGAAGGAGACCGATGACCGCGCGGATATCCGGCCAGCGATCGACGCAGCGCTTCGTCAGAACCTTGCCGTGTGGAGGCAGCAGTGCCCGGCGCTCCGAACGTCCTGGGCCTGCCTGCGCTTCACCGGCACAACCCGATGGGTGGAGGATGTCGCCAGCATAGCTCGATTGGACGACGAACCGATAACGGCCCAGGATGGGGATGCGACGATCACGGTCGGGGCTGCGCTTGCGGACGTGAATGCTCCGATTGATCTTCATGAGATTGCGCGAGGTTCCGATGTGCCGGCGGTGCTCGCCCGCCTGATAGTCGCGATCGATGCCGACCGCTTGCTGCCTGAACACGCCGCCCTCCTGAACAAGTTGAACGAGGGAGCCGCCCGAATCGAACGGCAGGCGGTGTTTGCGCGGGCGCGCGCCGGCACGGCAGCAGAGTCGACGGCGCCGGGTGATCGGGACATGCGGACGGTGGCGCGTGCTCAGGCTGAGCGCCTGCTGGCACGCCTCATTGCTGCTCCGGGCCGCACAACGTGACCGGCGGCGACGGCATATGGCTGACAGAGATCACCATTCGCCGCATGCACGGCTTTCCGCATGGAGGGCTGAGGGTCGCCGACCTGTCGCCGGCCATCAACATTCTGTTCGGCCCAAACGGCACCGGCAAAACGACACTGGCGCGGGCGATACAGAAGGCGATGGCGCCGGCAGCCGAGCCCAAATTGGCAGAAGTGCGGCTGCTATGCCGGCTTGGGACCGACGCGTGGGAACTGGAGGTGCGTGACCAAACGGTTACCGCTGTCCAGAACGGAAGCCGCTCACAGAACCCGCTCGACGTCGCGTTGCACGATACGCCGCGCTACATCCTGTCTCTGGAAGAGCTCATTGCCACGGATGATGGCGCCTTGTTTGCCGAGCAGATCCATCGCGAGGCTGCCGGCGGTTACAATGTGCCTCAAGCCGTTCGGGAGCTTGGCTTCAGCCCGAATCCCCCGGAGCCGAAGGCAAACGGGCGCGAATTCGACAGCGCGCTGACGGCTTATAACCAGGCCGCTTCCTCGCAGAGTCACGCGGCCAGGCGTGTCGAGACGCTGGCGCAGCTCCTACCGGAGCACCTGCTTCAGAAGCAGGCCGCCTCGCGCGCGGCCCTGCTGCGAGCCGCGTTGCGCTTTCGGACCGCAAAGGCAGCGCTCGAAGAGTTCCCCGTTGCGATATCGCGCCTGAAAGAGGACGACGAGCAGGCTCTTCCGATGCTGCAGGGTGCTGTGGCCGCGTCGCAGCAAGAGATAGACAGCCTGCAGCGGGAGCTGGAGGCCGCCGAGGCCAAATCGAAGGCCCATGGGCTCACGGCAGCGGTGGAAGGCGTATGGCTCGCCTCGGTCGCCGATCAACTCCGCGAGATTGCGGCCATGGAGGGCAAGAAATCGCAACTCTGCCAGGACCGTGATGTTGCGCGCGCACGAGAGCAAAGCGAGCGCGACCGTCTACCCGCGCCGGTCGTGGAGGCCGATCCTGGCCTGCTCCTGCTGAACGAAGAGTTCTGGACCGAGTGCCACCAGATTGTTCAGGACTATGCATCCTGCCACGCCCGCCGGCGCGCGATGGACGAATTGAAGAACGCGCTCAGTCCGCCGGAAAGCGCACCCGACACCCGCGCTTGTGAAGAAGCGATCGACTGCCTGAGGCAGTGGCTGACCAGCCCGGACATGGCTGTATCGCGCGGCATTGCGTCCGCAGCCTGGACGGCGGTGGCTGTTGCAACCGCGGCGGTTTTGGTGCTGGCCTGGCGCGCTGGTCCGTTCTGGCTGACGCTGCTGGCAGCGCCTCTCATCCTTGCATTCTGGCTGGTCTCCCGAAAGTCGCCGGCCAACCCGCGTCTGGTGGCAGAGCAGAACTGGCAGCGCCTGCAGCAGCAGCCACCTTCGGCTTGGAGGCGGGACGAGGTTGCTCAACTTCTCCGGCAGAGAGAGGAGCAGTTAGCCAGGCTCCAGCTTTCGTCAGCATGCTTTTCTCAGTGGCAGGCCAGCAACCCCGAGCGTGAAAGGCTGGAAGCAGAAGAGGGCGCAGCCACGAAGCGGGCAGAAACAGCTCGAGGCAAATACGGCGTGGCGCCCGGAGGCGCCGACGTCGCCGGCGTTACGCTGCTGGCACAGTTTGATGCGCTGAAGAAATGGCGCGACGCACAGCGAACGGCTGACGACACGGAAGCGGCTATAGCTTCGATCACATCTACCATCTCCACGACCCTCCAACCCATCGCCTCCGGCCTGCTGACCTACGGCTACAGTGGAGTCAGCGACTCGCACACAGCCGAACTGGCGCTTGCAAAGCTGAAAGATCGAAGCAGCGAGTTTGAAAGGATCGCTGAGCGGTGTGCTGACCTCAGCACTCAGATCGCATCGGCCCAGAACCGGCTGGCGCAAGCCGACGCACAGGTTGCCCGCTTCTATTCGGACCGTTTACTGGCGTACGGCGATGCTGAGGGCCTGCGCACGGCATTGGCGCAGCTGCCACAGTTTTTGGCGGCCCGTGACGAGCTGGCGGCGGCAGCGACGGTGCTGGAGGAAAACCGCACAAGTGGAGTGACCGCCGGCGTCGACACCGAATCGGTGGTGAGGTTGGCGGACAGCCTGTCGGACGCGGATGCGGCGGCAGAGGTTGAGCGGCTGCTCAAGTCAGCGGATCAGTGCGATGCAACCTTCAAGCAGATTACCGAGATTCAGGCCGCTGCGACACAGTTTGGAGATGGGCACGCGTTGGAGGATGCGCTGTTGGCGGTGGATAGACGCCGTGAGGTGCTTGCGCGCCAGCGCGAACAGAATGTGGACGCAGTGGTCGGTTATACCGTGGCGGACTGGGCCGAGCGCCTCGCCCGAGAGTCCACGGAGCCGCCCGTGCAGGCGCGAGCGCGGGAACTGTTCGACCTGTTTACCAACTCCCGTTACCGGCTGGAGGTCGGCATAGAGGGACCGGCCGCGTTCCGCGCCACCGACTCCATCAGCGGCCAAAACCACAGCCTTGCGGAGCTCTCAAGCGGAACTCGTGCCCAGTTGCTGATGGCCGTCCGCCTTGCCTTTATCGAAACTAAGGAGTTCGGGCTGCGACTGCCGCTTGTTCTGGACGAAGTGCTTGCAAACAGCGATGCCGAGCGCGCGAACGCGATAATGCTGGCCGCCGCCAGGATCGCTGCTGAGGGCCGACAGGTCTTCTACCTCACCGCCCAGCTTGAGGATGTTCACCGGTGGCAGGATGCGCTGCATCGGGGAGGGTTTCCGGAACCGGCGGTTATCGACATCTCGATGGCCAGACAGATCGAGGCACAGCGCATTCATCCATGGTCGCCGCCGCCGGCTGCGATCCCACTCCCGGAGGACCATACGTCGATCGCGTACGCCAGGGTACTGAACGTTCCCGGCATCAACCCGCAAGCGCCGGTGTCACAGGTACATCTCTGGTACTTTGAGCCATCTCCGCAAGAACTCTATCGCCTCCTGTTGGCCGGATTTGAAGCGTGGGGCCAACTGGAAGCCGCGCTCGACGCCGGACGCACCACGCCGGTGACAGCGCAGCATGCCGAACGCTATCGCGCCGTCGCGCGTGCGGCCGGCAAAATACTCGAGACCGCTCGCATCGGGCGCGGTAACCCCATTACACGGCAGGCGCTTATCGATGGCGGCATTTCCCGCACGTTTATCGGTCGGGTCGACGACATCGCCCGCGCCAACGGCAACCGGGCCGCAGAGCTCATGGCGGCGCTCAAAGCGGGCGAGGTCAAGGGGCTGCAGCGCAAATCCCAGGATGCCCTGGAGGAGTACCTGATAGAGAACGATCACCTCTCGCTGGATGAATCGATTCCACGGGAGGAGTGCGTCCGCACAACCGCTGCAGCATGCGAATCGGATATCGTGGCCGGGCTCCTGGATGCCGAAGATGTGAGGCGGCTGGCCGACAGCGCCTACGCCGATCCGTAGGCAGGGTTTGGAGCAGGCAGCGTACGGGAACGGATGCGTAGCATCCGCTCAGACGAAGAAGGTGACAACAGCCAGCAGAATCAGCACGACGCCGACCGCTACTCCTTCGTATCGATCCAGCCAGCTGAGCCTTGCTGATTGCAGGCCACGGAGAGCCAGCCACACAAAGAACATCATCGCCGCACTGGTTGTCAGCAGCATGACCGCGGCCAACAGCGCCAGCAGGCGCCACGGCAGCCCGGCCGCCGCCAGGTAGAGCGGGAGAAGGTCTACGCATGGCGAAACGGTTAAAGCCAGCGCCAGCGTAGTAAACGCCAGTCGCCCACTCTTGTCACGGCGCCGGACTGCCTCGTCCGACTCGTCATGGTCATGGTGATGGCCGCCGCTCCGAACTCCGTGCACGATCATCCACACTCCGATCACGCTGAGCGCCACGGCGATGCCAAGGTGCTCGGCCAACGGCGGTATGCCGGCATTGCCCAGCGCCGCCTTCCCGGCGCCGGCAATGAGAAGTCCCAACAAAGCAGTGAAGGCCACGTGTCCGGCCGCAGCAAGACCGGAAGCCAGAACCGTGCGACGATGCGGCCAGCGATGCTGTCGGCCGATCAGCGCGAAACTCAGCCAGTGTGAGGGTATCGCGCCGTGAAGCACCGAGATGGTGATGGTGGCCACGAACAGGGCTGAAGCGGTGAGATGGAGTGATGGCATAGCGGCTGCGGCATGCAAGCGCCCACGCAGATGCCGCCACCGTCAAAGGCAGTAGCCGGCGCGGTGAGCGACCTCACGGAGTCAATAGGCTGCGTGCGTGCGCTATTGTGGCGCAATAAGCGGCCAGGCCGCGAACTCACACACAAACCGTACGACCTCACCTGCCGCGGCGGCGAACAGCGCTTCGCCTTTCTCCGCCGTCGCCAGTTCCGGATGGCCGAACGCGCCTGTCTTGCTCAGTTGATCAAATGCGCGAGGCACATCCACGCGCGAACTCTGTGAAAAGTCTGGGCAGTAAAAGGCGGAATCGAAGGCAATGTTGGCGCCGACCGCTGCATCCATATTCACCAGCATCGGCCTCAGGCGCAGAATCATGCTGGTCTCCTGCTCGCAGGCATGCGTGACCATCGCCTGCTCCAGACCCGGAATTGCCTCGATTTCATTCGCCGCGATCTGCCACCAGCTACTGAACGCGATGAACAGGTCCTTGTGCTCGCGATGCCGCATCTGAACGTCGTAGATTGCCATTCGGCCCGGCGTGATGTTACCGCCATGCGCGTTCAGCACGAAAATGCGGCGGAATCCGGAGCGGACCAGGCTCTCCAACAGGTCGCCGAGCAGATGAACGTAGACGTGGTTGCTCACGCTGACCGTACCCGGGAAACCGAGGTGATGATCCGACGCGCCGGTCCAAACCACCGGCAAGAACACCGCCTCCTCATTCAGTGCGGCCTCTGCACGGCCGGCTATCTCCCGGCAGATCAGCGAGTCGGTAAACAACGGCAGGTGACTTCCGTGCTGCTCCATCGAGCCGAGCGGCAGCACCACCACACGATCGGTCAGTCCACCGGCGCTCCGCGAATTGATCTCCCATAGTTTCAAAATGCGCTTCCTCCCACCACCTAACCCTCGCCCCAAACCGGCGCAGCTTCGGTTCGCCGATACAGCTCTGCCCACTCCGGCGATCCATCGTCGGAGCGGACCTCCATCTTGACGCCTGGCTCCTGCACCGGGTGGTTGCCCGCCCAGCAGTCGTTCCAACACTGCCGCAGACTGCTAAAGTGCACAGTGCGGCCCCCTTCCCAGCGGACGGTCAGCAGCAGACGCGGTTTCGGATGTTCGTGCGGTGGGTTCATCCGATAGCGCTCTATCGCGCCTTCATCCACCTCCACGCCCAAACCCGGCGCCTCCGGCACGCGAACAGCGCCACCCTGGATGGTCAGCGGCTGGGCGAGCAGGTCGTCGGAGTAGTTGTTCAGGCAGTTGACGGCCGGCCACTGTGCAAAGGGCAGAACGCAGCCCAGGTGCGCCGACATCGCCGTCGTAAGGCCGGTGCCCACCAGTTGGAGCCAGAACGGTTTCTCGAACGCTTCGGCCAGCGCCCCCTGGCGCAGGACGCGGCTGACACCGCCGGAGACCACGAAGCCGTCGCACACCATTTCGCGCACAGCGGTCGGAAATGGTGGATCACCGAAATGAAGCGCTATCGGACGGGTTGTCTTCTGCCGCAGCAGGCGCTGGCCTTCCACATCCCGCTGCATAATCGGCGACTCGTAGATCGCAACCCGTGGCTCACGATCCAGAGCCGTCAACACGGGCGCCGCATTGCCGGCATTCAGCAGCATATTGTTCCAATCCAGATCCAGGCGGAAGTTCGGCGGCGTTACGTTCGCGATCGCCTTCGTCTGCTCGTACACATCCCACCATGGTCGCGCTTTGATCTTGTAGGAGGTGTAGCCGTGCTCCAGCGCCTCGCGCGCTTCGGCGGCGAATGCCTCCGGAGGCATGTCGATATTCCACCAGGAGATCGGGCACCAGTCGCGCGCCTTCGGCAGGTTGAAGAGCCGGTACACCGGGACTTCCAGCAGCTTGCCGACAACATCGTAGAGAGCCATCTGGAGTCCGGCGCCGAGTGTGTCGTCGCCGAGCAGCTCGCCCGGCCGGGCGCCGACGGCGCGTTCAATGGCCTCATCCGGCACGCGTCCCCAGGTGTAGTGGAGAATCGTCTCGCCATAGCCGCTTACGCCCGCGTCGGTGGTGAGGCGGATGACCTCACTGATCTGCCACTGCCAAACCTCGCGCGCGTTCCAGCGCCGGCATCGAGGCGTGAAGGGCACATCCACGACGATTCGCTCGGCGCCGGTTATCCGCACCTTGTCCAAACTGCTCATCGACGGCCTCCATCCAGACGTCGGTAGACCATTTACGCGCTGTTAACGGTCTTAACGGCAGCCTGCGTCGCGCTAAGGCACTGCTCCATGTAGGGCATCGGATTATCGGCGTGGTCCTCGTACTCCAGTGACAACATGCCGCGCCCGGGAAACCCGTTCTTCTTCAGCACCTTGAGGAGGCCCACGGTATCCAGCAAGCCCTTGCCGATCTCGGTAAACACCCGGTCGCCGTTCGGTAGTTGACGGACGTCCTTCAGGTGGATACCGTAGACCCGCTTGCCGAAGATCCGGGCGGCCTCCACCGGATCCTGATCGGATCGTAATTCGTGTCCCGTATCGATGCAGACGCCGATGCGCTGATGGTGGCCGGTAATCGCCTTCAGAACCTTGTCAATCCGATCGTACAGCGCGTCGCCTGGTCCATGGTTGTGGATGCCGATATTGATCCGGTATTCGTCCACCAGCCGGTCCAGCATATCCAGCGTGCCGGGCAGCGGGTAGGCGGAGAGCATCCTGACATCCATCGCCCGCGCAAAGTCGAACGTACGGCGGGCATCTGCCTCGTCGCTTGTGAAGTTGACCACCCCGTACGCGCGCATCTGAATCCCATATTTGCGGAGGAGCGCCCTGTAGCCGTCCAGCGCCTTCCGGTCGGCGGTGATGGGGAAGTGCTGGCTAAAGCCCTCCAGATACTGCAACTTCAGCCCGGTTTGCGTCATCTGCAGCATCTGCTCCGCAGAGAACGCCCGGAGCGAGTACGACTGAACGCCCATGCGAAACGGTGCGTACAGGTTCTTTTCGGTCGCGGCGCCGGCCGCTCCGGATGCCGCCAGGGAGGCTGCTGCCGCGAGAAAGCCGCGCCGCGTCATCAACTCCCGCTCGATTCCAGGTCTGCTCATGGGCTGGTGTCCGCCTTGGTGCCCGATCTGTCTGGGTCACGCCTCCAACCTACTCCGCGCCGGAGCGGAACTCCTGCCGGGATGCGCAGGAGAGGGGGCGCCGATCGGTGAATCGACTCAGTGAGAAACGGTCGAGAAAGTCCAAAGATGCCCAAACGCCCGCCGAATATTCTGATGATCGTCATCGACAGCCTGCGCGCCGACCATTGCAGCACCTATGGTTACCCGCGATCCACCACGCCATTTGCTGCGCAGCTTGCGCGGCGCGGCGTTCAGTTCAACAATCACTTCAGCGCCTACATCCCGACCACGCCGGCGTACACAACCATTTTCACCGGTCGTGACGTGATGGCGCACGAGATTGTGTCGCTCAGTCCCAAGGGGCCGATCGACGCAGCCATCCCGACGCTGCCCGAGCTGCTGGCCGAGCATGCCGGCTACAAGTCGGTGCGCGTCGGCTTCGGTGGTGACTTCTTTCGGGGGTTCACCAGCACCACCGGCTACGACGAGGGTTGGCTCGCCTGGTCCGATGGCCCTGCACGCAAGGCGGAAAACCTGAACAACGCCGCGATCCCCGAGCTGGAGCGCCTCGCTGCCGGGTCGGAGCCGTGGCTGCTCTTTATGCGGCATATGGATCCGCACGCGCCTTACCTGCCTCCGGCGCCATTCGACCGTGCCTTCTACACCCGTGATCCGGCCGACCCGAACCTGCCCGACACGATGAGCCCGGTTCGCGATTTTCCGAACTTTGCCGACTTTCACCTGTCGTGGATGCCTCCCGGAATACGCGATATCAACCATCCTATAGCGATGTACGACGGCGCGGTGGCGTATATGGATGCCTGCATCCAGGCGATCCTGAACCGGCTCGACGACCTCGGTCAGCGCGAAAATACTCTGATCATCTGGAGCGCTGACCACGGTGAGACGCTGGCCGACCACGGCTGCTATTTCGACCATCACGGACTCTATGAGCCCACGCTGCACGTTCCGCTAATCCTCTCGCATCCCGGCCAGCTCCCGCAGGGCACCACGGTGGATGGCATCACTCTTCACGAGGATATGCTGCCCACCATCCTGGACTACGTGGGTCTACACGACCTGCTCGAGAGTCTGCCGATGGAGGGGCGCAGCATGCTGCCGCTGGCCCGCGACGGAGCCAACAGCCACCGCTCGGAGTTCTACCTCACCGAGTGCACCTGGATGCGGAAACGCGGATGGCGCACACCGGAATGGAAGCTGATAGAGGCGTGTGAGCCGGATTTCCATCATAAGCCGCCGGTGGAGCTCTACAACCTCGTCACCGACCCGGAAGAGGCGGTCAATCTGGTGGAGCAGGAGCCGGAGCTTACAGCGTGTCTGCAAAAGCGAATGCACCGCTGGGTGGATGAGCGCGTTCAGAAGACGGGCAAACCCGATCCGATTCTGCAGTACGAACTCGGACTCGATCGGCGCATCGGCTCGATAGCGACGGCGCAAAAACTGCAAGACAGATAGTGGTGCATAGCGCCACCAGATTTCTGGATAAAGCGGTACACTCTCCCTACATGGCTCATTGTGGCGTGGTGCGCGAATGCGCCGGGCCACACTCTTTCGTTCCGCCAGGAGCTGTTCTCGATGAAGCGACTGCTGCGATGTCTTAGTTTCGTGCTGGCTTGCGCGCTGCTAGCGCCGGCCGCACTCGCCAACGAAAAGGTGGATGTAGCCGCGCATGGCAAGCGGTTTACCATCGGCGCCGGCGCCTCCACCCTTACCGTGCTCTATCTCAAGGGCACACCGTACCAGATGGGTTACGCCCAGGGCAAGCTGTGCGCCAAAGAGATCCGCTACATGGCGGAGGACGTGGCCAAGGTAATGCTGATGGGGCTCGGTTACTCTCCGGAGCGTGCGCTTGCGGTATTCAATACCGATTACAGGAAGCACTTGCGGCCGGACTACCTCGACGAGATGCGCGGCCTGGCCGACGGCTCAGGCGTGCCGCTGAAGGATATCGAGATCGGTGTCTCCATACCGGACATATCGGAGTGGAACTGCACCTTCTTCGCCGCATTCGGCTCGGCAACCAAAACCGGTGACCTCATCCAGATGCGCGCACTCGACTATACAACCGACGCCGGCATTCAGAAGTATCCGGCGCTGGTGGTGTACGATCCCACGAACGGCGTGCCGTTCGTCAACGTTACGTGGCTGGGCCAGGTCGGCGTGGTCACCGGTATGAATGCCGACGGTATCGCGATGTCGGAGATCGGCGACGACTGGAACAAGGCCACCGATGACTTCAACGGCCGGCCACTCAACTTTGTGATGCGCGATTCGGTCCAGTTCGGCCGTAACCTGCAGGAGGCTGTCAACCTCGTGAAAGACGGACCGCGCACCACATCGCTGCTCTACTGCCTCTCGTCCGGCCCGGAGCGGCAGGTGCGAGCGCTAAAAACCAGCCATACGCAGTGCATCGTCTTCACGCCCTCCACACTGCCGTACAAAACCCAGCCGCACATGGTCTACATGTCGATGGGCTGCGACAGTCCGTGGAACGCAAAAGTCGGCGACTGGCTGAATAACGCCTACGGACAACTCAACGTCCATGCCGCGATGAAGCTGATGGGAACGCTGCATACCGGCTCACTGCACGCTGTGGTGATGAAGCCCGAAACGGGCGATATCTGGGTGGCCAACGCTACGGCCACGCAGAAAGCATATACGCAGCCATACCATCACCTCAACCTGAAAGCTGCCCTCGCCGATCCGTTCTTCAAAGCGGCGCATATAGCCTCGAAGTAATCGGTCGGGCGGTCCAATTGAATACGCAGGGATTACGGGCGCCCGCAGCAGTGTTGGCGCCCGTGCCTTTACATGTCGCGGAGTGTTCGAGCCGCTTCTGCCGGCACGGGTTGCTGGCAACCCGACTGTCGCGAACACTACGTCCGGACCGCGGGCCGGCAACCGTCGGCTCAACCCCAGCCGCCCGGCTCCGGATGGCTTTGATACGGCGCGCATCGTTCCCGCAATGGTCAGCGGACAGTCCCATGGGCGCCCGACCACATGTCGCCGCATCTGGCGGACCTGCGCACGCGCCTGCGAATCGCCCACCTGCGACAACGCGGCGCCTCCACTGCCGAAGTGAAGTACTTCCGGCAGCCCCTGTGTAAAATCGTAAGGCCGGCCCCGCGAAGCTGCTGAAACTGGAAGGACACCGTCTTTAGCGCGGTGAAAGCATACGGGATCCGTTGTGCCGGCTGCTGTACCCTTATCGCGCAAATTCACCCCGGATGGTGTTGCGTTGGAGGCACATGATGACAAGCCGCGGACTGATATTGGAGCGCCAACGCAAGTGGCTTCCAACGCTTTCACGACCCGGAAGCGAAGACCGCACCGCTCGGGCATATCGTCCGGTCGCGATTCCAAAACCCGGAACTGCGCTCAGGAATTGGGCTCCAATAGTGCGGCAAAGCCCCTGGGGACCGGGGCTCCGCTCGACGGCGCAAACCAGCTTGCTGTTCGCTTGCATTCTGGCCATCGGCGTGGCGACCGCCGTACGCGCGCAAGCGCCGGGCAAATATAACGACCGTCACGATTTCGGCGGTACGGTGATCAACGCCGCTGGGACCAGCGGGCCAGACGGCTACTACCCGTTTGCGAACGTAACGTTTGACAATGCGGGAAACATGGTCGGGACGGCCTATGGCAACGGTGCGCTGTACAGCGGCATGGTCTGGGAGATAACCGCCGCGGGCTCTTACCGGGATCTTCACGACTTTGGCGGCACGGTTACCGATGCGAGTGGGACCAGCGGGCCGGACGGACAGACACCTGAGACGGACGTGACCCTGGATAGTGCCGGCAACATGTACGGAACGGCTGTCGGCGGCGGGCCGCACTATAGCGGCATGGTCTGGGAGATCACGGCGGCAGGCACATACGTGGACCTTCACGATTTCGGTGGCACCGTATCGAATGCGAACGGTAGTAGCGGTCCGGACGGCAGCAGCCCGTTGGTTGGCGTTTCGCTCGACGGCGCCGGCAACATGTACGGGACCACGAGCGTGGGCGGGGCGTACAATGCGAACTCGGTTTCCGGCATGGTCTGGGAGATCACGGCGGCTGGTGCTTACAGGGACCTTCACGACTTCGGCGGCACGATTACCAACTCAAATGGCGCGAGCGGGCCGGATGGAAACACGCCATACGCCCGTGTTTCCTTCGATAGTGCCGGGAACATGTACGGCACCACCAACAAAGGCGGAGGAAACTCCAATTACGGTATGGTCTGGGAGATCACTTCTGCCGGCGCTTACCGGGACCTTCACGATTTCGGCGGCATCATAACCAATGCGAACGGCAGCAGTGGGCCGGATGGGTATTACCCGCGAGCTGGCGTCACATTCGATGCAGCAGGAAACATGTACGGCACGGCCAGTTATGGTGGGGCGTACGGCCAGGCAAAGAATGCCGGCATGGTCTGGGAGATCACTTCTGCTGGTGCATATCGGGACATTCACGATTTCGGCGCCACGGTTACCAATGCGAATGGAAGCAGTGGCCCGGACGGTTACTACTGCGTAGCTGGTGTGACCTTCGATACTGCCGGTAACATGTATGGAACCACATTTAGCGGCGGCGCATACGATTCAACCTCGAACTCCGGCATGGTGTGGGAGATAACTTTTGCCGGCGCATACCGGGACCTTCACGATTTCGGCGGCACGGTGACGGTTGCGAACGGAAACAGCGGGCCGGACGGCTATTTCCCACGCGCTGGCGTCACGTTTGACGCGGTCGGAAACATGTACGGCGCCTGCTGTACCGGCGGGGCATACAATTCGACCGGAACCTCCGGTATGGTCTGGGAACTGGCGCCGCCGCCCGTGCTCATCAGCCTTTCGCCATCGTCTGCACTTGTTGGCAGCGGCGCATTCACGCTTACGGTAAATGGCACTGGATTCCAGAATGGAGCTATCGTTCGTTGGAACGGCAGCGCGCTCACCACCTCATACGTGAGCTCAACGGAGATTCGGGCTGCCGTGCCGGCGGCCAATTTGAGTTCCGCCGGATTCGGTTCCGTGACCGCCGTCAATCCCCGCAGCAATGTCTCCAACGCGCTGACGTTCACCATTGACAATCCAGCGCCTATCTTAACCGGCATTGCCCCGCTGGGCGCCCAACAGGGGAGCCCGGCAGTTGCCGTTACGCTTAAAGGCTCAGGCTTCGTATCCACCAGCACGGCCGATTGGGAAGGCGCGCCGCTCACAACCACCTTTGTCAGCGGCACGTCGCTTACCGCCGTCGTTCCCAACACCGATCTTATGGCTACCGGTACGTTTGCCGTGACCGTATCCAGTCCCGCGCCCGGCGGCGGCACATCAAGCGCCGCCGCGTTTACTGTGGTAAGCCCAATCGTGCTCTCGGTACTTTCGCCATGGTCGGTAACCGCTGCGAGCCGCCAGCTGCCGGTGCGGGTATTTGGGAGCGGATTCACCTCGGACTGTCGGGTCTACTGGAACGGTGCGGCGCTCACGAGCAGCTTTGTCTCCGGCACGGAGGTGGACGGCATGATTCCCGCTGCCGACCTAACGGCCGTCGGTTCGTTTCCCGTGACGGTGCAGGACAGTATCGGCGTGGTCAGTCAAAACAGCCTCACGTTCAACGTAACCGCGCCGTTCCCGATCCATCTAGTGTCTGTAGCGATAAAACCTGCTGCCGTGACCGGAGGCGGCGCCGCCACCGGCTCCGTGTTTCTTTCCGGCAATGCGCCGGCGGGCGGCGCCGACGTGCGGCTCAGCTCGTCGCACCCTGGCGTAGCCGGCGTCCCTCGGTTCGTGTTCATTCCGGCAGGGACCAGCACAGCCACATTCCGGGTACGCACAATGCCGCAGTCTTCCGGCGCGGCCTGCCGCATAACCGGTACATATCTTACGGTGTCGCGCTCAGCACTGCTCACCGTGAACCCGTAAAGGTCCGGGGCTGGCGGGTCAGGGTACCGGCCCGGAGGCACATGAGGCGACAATGCCTGCAGCCGTCGCATGCTCCGCCTCAGCCGGAACGCGGTAATTGCCAACCGAATCTGGCGCGCGGTACGAGTGATCGCGCACCGCCAACCAGACCTCGTCGACTCCGGATGCGATGAGTCATCTTGAGCGGACACAGGGAGATCCGTCGCTTCAACCACGATGCCGGCAGGCGCCACAATTGCCGGAGATGGCGCCTGGCGGGCCCGAACCTATGCGGCAGGTGGCCGGACCGCGGGCAAGCAGGGGCAACCGACCGATCGCCTGCCGCGTGGCGTCAGCCGCCAGCCTCGGCCAGCGCCTCCTTCAGATCGCGCCGCGAGGCCAGCGTCTCTTCGTGCGTTGCGCCGAGAGTCTTTTCGCGTCCGTCGAGTGCACGCCGGTACAACTCGGCGGCGCCTGCAAAATCACGCCGCGCCCGCAAGATCCCCGCTAAGTTCGTCACAATCCGCAGCGTGTACGGATCGTCAGGCCCGCGCAGGTGCTCTTCGGCAAGCAGCGCACGCCGGCAGACAGCCTCTGCGCCGCTAAGGTCGCCCTGCTCAAAGAGGATGCCGCCGAGATCGTTCAAGCAGGCCGCCGTTCCTGCGTGGTACAGGCCATAGACCCGCTCCTGCGCTTCCGATGCTTCGCGGAGCATCGGCACGCCGGCATCCAGGTCGCCAGAGCGGCAGAGTACAACGGCGAGGTTGTTCTGTGTTGTCATCGCCGCTTCACTATCCGGGCCCTCGGTGCGGAGCGCTACGGACAGAACGCGCTGGAGCAGGGGAATGGCTGAGATGCCGTCGCCGCGCGCGTAGAGGATGCCGGCCAGGTCGTTTACAGATGCCACCGTCAAGGCGTGGTCGCGGCCCAGTGCGGCGTCAGCTCGCCGAATATGCTCCTCGTAGCTCGATAGCGCCGCATCCACCGAGCCCAGGCGGAATTCTGCGCCGGCCAGCATCTGGAGGGCCAGAAGCGCGGTCGGATGGTCCGGGCCGAAAAGGCGGTCGCGATCGGCACGGGCCGCGCGCCACGTTTCAAGCGCCTCCGCCTGCTTGCCGGCGGCTTCCAGGACCGCCGCCAGGTTCTCCACGGCTTTCATTGTGCGTGGGTGACGCTCGCCGGAGATGCGACGCCGTTTCTCAAGCACAGTTCGAAACAGCGACTCTGCCCGACCGTGGTCACCGCTGCGATAGTGCATGCCGGCCAGCGCGGAAGCTGCTTCCAGCGTTTCCGGGTCGTCCGGCCCGAGCTGCGCCTCGCACGTTCGGAGCCGGCGGCTCAGAAGTGCCGCCGAGCCAGCTGTGTCGCCGGTTTGCCACAGCGCGGCCGACAGCGCGTCCGCCAGCGAGAGCGTCTCGTGGTGCGCCGCGCCGAATACCCGCCCTGCCGATGTCATCGCACGGTCGAAGTATCCGGCAGCCTCCGTGGCGGCGCCACGCTGAAGCAGCAACTCGCCCAGCCGTCGCTGGGCCGTGATGGTATCTGGCGAATCGGGGCCGGGATCATGCTCCAGGCTGGTGACCGCCAGGCGCAGCATTTTCTCCGCGCCTGGAGCGTCACCGGCGCGATACGCGCGCCAGGCTACAACACTCCGTGTGGCTGCGGTCGCGTGGTCGTTTTCGCCGAGAATGCGAATCCGTGCTTCCAGAACGCGCGCGTAGAGGGCGTCCGCTGCGGCGTCCTGACGCTTATGGGCCAGTACGACGGCCAGATGCTCAAGGCTCAACAGGGTATCCGGGTGGTCCGGGCCCAAGCGCCCGGATTCGTCGGCAACAATCGCCCGCAGCGCAGTCTCGGCGCCGTCGAGATCGCCGCTCTCAAACAGCCGCAGTGCTTCCGCTTTGAGCGCGTCCAGCTCCGACCGTTCCGCGCTCATGCTCAAGCGCCGGGTGAAGCCGCGCGGGGCGCCGTGCCGTGCACCGCTATGCGGCGATTCTGGCCGGATCGGCCAGGTCGACCACGCAGTTATTCTGCCAGCTCTCGATGGCCGCCTCGATGATCTCCTGAACAGCCAGGCCATCGCGCCCGCTCGCCTCGATCTGGTCGCGCGGCGTGCCTGCGGTGAGCTGCTCGATCCACCGCCCAATTCTGCGGTCGAACGTCTGCCCAAAACCGCCCATCCCGCCCATGATGCTGTTGCGCAGCACCGTGAGCTCCTCGCTTCGCCGCGGATAGAACGTAAGCTCTTCAAACAGGTTCTCCAGCACAAACCGCCCCTCGCTGCCCATAACCTCGCAACGCTCCAGATTGTGCGCAGGATTGGCGTCGTACGAGCCCGTGAGGTGCCCCACAACGCCGTTCTCAAAGAGGATGTTCACCTGGGCGTTGCTCCAGCAGACGCGCAGACCGTTTGGCCCATCTTCCCGCGGAGCATGGTTGAAAAAGGCATGAACCCGTACTGCGTTGCCGCAAAAGTACCGCATGATGTCGAGCGAGTGCGGATGGAGGGCCCTGATGTGGAACCACGGTGACGTCTCGTTCCCGTTGCCGATCCACATCGTCATGTTGCAGATGAGTGGCGTGCCCAGTTTGCCGTCATCCATCCACTGCTTCGCCCGTGCGCTCGGCGGCGTGAAACGGTGGTTCAGGTTGATGCCGAAGCAGACGCCCATCTCCTCAGCTTTGGCCACCATCTCACGAGCATGGACGATGTTGTTGCTGATCGGTTTCTCGCACAACACGTGCAAGCCGGCCTCCAGACACTCCATCGTTGGTTTGTGGTGGTCACCGCCGTTATCCGCTCCAGCAGAACATACCGATACGGCGTCCAGCTTCACATCGGCCAGCATCTCCTGAACACTGTGCCAGGTCTTCACGCCGTCGCGAGTGGCAGACCGGTCCGCGCGCTCCGGAATGATGTCGC
Organism: Armatimonadota bacterium; assembly: GCA_028871815.1. Taxonomy (NCBI): domain Bacteria; kingdom Bacillati; phylum Armatimonadota; species Armatimonadota bacterium. Next base: position 105,679 of record JAGWMJ010000012.1, read on the forward strand.
AATACCCCACCAGTTCCACATCCTTGTGGCGCAAATAGATCGGACCATGCGTGTTTCCGATACCTCCGGCGCCTACCACCGCTACTCGAAGTGTCATCGTTCTCCTCGTTCCGTCGCTTCCGGCCGCCTAGCCGTTTTCAAGATCCACCACGCAGCCGGTTTCCCAGCTTTCGATGGCGCCCTCAATGATTTCCTGCACAGCCAGTCCCTCAGCGCCGCTGCCTTCAACCTCATCCAGCTTCGCGCCGGCCGCCAACTGCGCGCACCAACGCTTTACGCGCCGCTCTATGGTGCCTTCAAATCCCGCCATGCCGCCGAAGAGTGGGTTGGGTACAACGGTGATCTCTTCGCCGTGGCGCGGATAGAAAGTCAGTCGCTCGAAGCAGTTGTCGATCACAAACCGGCCCTTGTCGCCGAGCACCTCGCACCGCTCCAGATTGAGTTTCATGTTGGCGTCGTAACTGCCGGTCAGGTGTCCCAGCGCCCCGCTTTCGAACAGCACGTTCACCTGGCAGTTGCTCCAGCACACCCGCAAGCCGGGCTCGCCATCGGTTCGGGGCCCGTGGTTCACAAACGCCTGTACCTTTACGGCGCGCCCGCAGAAGTACCGCATCACGTCCAGGCTGTGTGGGTGCAGAGCACGAAGATGAACCCACTCGGAGCGGTCGTTGGGGTTATCGATCCAGAGTGTCACATTCGACATCAGGATGGCGCCGAGACGGCCCTCCGCAACCCACCGCCGGGCAAGTTCTGCCTGAGGAGTGAACCGGTGGTTCAGATCGGTTCCAAGGCACAGGCCGAGCTTGGCCGCGTGGTTCACCATGGTCCGGGCTTCGGTCAGGTGATTCGAGAGCGGCTTTTCACACAGTACATGCCAGCCGCACTCCAGGCACTGCATCACCGGCGCGAAATGGTGCGAGCCATTCTGCGCGCCTGCGGTGCACACCGAAACGGCGTCCAGCCGCTCTGCCGCGGCCATCGCCGCAATACTGGTATACGCCTTCCCGCCGAATTCCGCCGCGGCCGCATCCGCGCGGTCACGAAGCAGGTCACATACGGCCACCAGCTCCACCTCGGCGCACGACTGGTACGCGGCAAGGTGACTGCGGCCGATCTGTCCGGCGCCAACAACGGCTGCACGAAAAGTCATGATGATACGCGCGGAGTGTGGTGTGCGGGTCGCGCTAGAATGGCTTCGGTTTTGCCGGCGCAGCGGGCGTTGCTTTTGCTGCCGCTGCTCGTTTGGCGGCGAGATCGGCCGCCTGAGTCGTTGCCAGCGCAATAACGCCGTTGACGCCGGATGATGGAACCAAAAACGACTGCATGCCGGCGCCACCGCCGAACATCCTCGCCATGCTCATAAAGTCAGCGCCTGAATCGCCCGAATCGGCGCCGGATGCGGCATTGATGTCGGTGAGAACGCCTACAACGCTACCGGCGCTGTTGTATACGGGCAGCCCCATCTCGGTCACGCTTCCATCCACCAGCCACGCCGGGCGCGGTTTGTTGATCTGACCGCACACACGGGCGTTCTGAAAGAACGGCGCATAGTCATAGCCCTTTGTCAGCCGTCCGATAGAGTAGACCCTGTCACCGATAGCCGGCGTGCCACCGCCCGTGAATTGAACGGGCGTAAGCGCCTTGCCGTTCAGCCCCTCCACCTGGATGAAGGCCAGGTCCAGCTTCTGGTCGGTAGCGGCAAGATACGCCTCATATTCGTTCAGATCGTTCTCGAACACCACCTTGAACTTGGTCGGCTTGATGGTGATACCGAAGCTGGAGTCGCCTCCACCACCGAAGGCGCCCATCAGCTGCTTCATCCGGACGCTGTTGAACGGCAGATACGACAGCATGACCAGGCCCTGCGGAGTGACCACCACACCCTGGAGCTCCATCCGGGATTCGCTGTTCTGCTCCTGCCCGCCACTCTTGTACGTGGTGGTTGTAACAATGCGCACAGTGACGATGGATGGCGATACGCGCGCGAGGAGGGCGGCGAGCGCGGCGCTATCTTGCGCCGCTGCCGGCGCGGCGGTCAGCGCCGTGCACAACAGTGCGGCCAAAGCGAGGAGCGATGCCCGCGTTGGCAGGGTCGGTTTCATTCTGTTTCTCCGTTCATGGCGTGCCGGTCTCCGGCGCCATACTCCGTTCGTTACCGCGACAGATGCGACCAATCCGGTTGAATAAACACAAAATGCGTCTCAACGTCGCGGCGTACAAACATCGAGATGACCTTGGGCTTGTTCTTCAGGATGGCGGCCATCACCCGGTTGAACGACGCGGCATCCGGCACTTGCCTGCCGTTTATCGAGAGGAGCAGGTCGTCGATGTGCAGTCCGGCTACGTTGGCCCAGCCACCGTTTATGGCTTCCGTCACAAGGAGGCCGTTCTCGTTCTCCGCCCAGTGATGCCGGATCCGATCCAGCTTGGAGAGCTCCCGAGCGCCGAACTCAAACTCCTTGCTGCGAACGGTCTTCTCCTGCGATGCGCCGGTCGGCGTAGCCTCCAGCGTACAGGCGATCGTGCTTGCGACCCCGTTTCGAATCACACCCAACTTCGCGACATCCCCTACCGAGAGGTTGCTGATCGCCTGCTTCAGATCCTCAGAGTCCTGCAGGCGCGAAGCGGTGAGCGGTGAACCGTCCAGCGAGACCACGGCATCACCCGCCCGCAGTCCGGCTTTCGCGGCTTCCGTCCAGGGATAGACCTCGGTGATCAGGAAGCCGGTGTGGCCCTTGAGGTTTAGTCGCGCCGCAACCTCCGGTACCAGCACCTGAGTTCGGATTCCGAGCCAGGCCTGCGGCAGATCGGTGGAAACGTCCTGTGCCTTCGGGATCTCCGGCTTTACCACCGTGAACATCTGGTCATCCTGCCGGCGGAAGCCGATGAGGGCATCCTTGCCGCCGGTTGCCGCCATAAGGCGCTGAAACGATTCCAGTGTGGTTACGTGCGCGCCGTTGACGGTTTCAATGACGTCGTCTGCAGCGATTGGAGGCTGCGCCGACTCAAATGGGTAACCGGGGCGCACGCCGGTAACAATTACACCGTTGGTATTTGGAAGGTACCGCTCGAGCGCCATTGCCGGCGTGATGGAGCGCACGGAGACGCCGTCTGCGGCAACCTCGCGCTCCTTGCCAAGGAACGGGCGCATTGGGGCAATGGTTATCTCTCGCGTTTGCAGCACTCCATTGCGCAGAAGCCTTATGGCAACCCGTTTGCCCGCCGGAAGCGTGGCGATATTCTGGTAGAACACCGGCACCTGCTCCCAGAAGCGCACCGTGGTTGGCTGGCCGTTGACGGCCATGATGATGTCGCCGGGGCGGATCCCGCCCGCCTGCGCCGGCGAATTCGGTGTAATGGATGAGACCAGCGCGCCGGTGGTGCGGCCCATTTTGTCCACCGGCAGTACGGTGATGCCGCTCCAGCCACGCTTGACGTGGCCATAATCGAGAATCTGGTGAAACACCGTTCTCACAATGTTAGAGGGAATGGCGAAGCCGACGCCGGAGTCACCCAGTTCGTTGATGCCCACAACCTGGCCTTGCAGGTTAACCAGCGGCCCACCCGAGTTGCCCGGCAGGATGAGAGCGTCGTGTTGAATCCAGCGGGTGTAGAGTCCGGTCTTCTCACCTTCATCCAGCTCCACATCCTGGATCTCGGTGCCGGTGAAGTCGGTGAACACGCGCTTGGTGTTCGAGACGATGCCCAACGTCATCGAGGAGGAGAGCATTAGTGGGTTGCCCATCGCCAGCACAAAGTCACCCACCCTCAACTTGCTGCTGTCGCCGAGGCGGGCGTAGGGCAGGGTGCTATGCGGCGGAGTGCGCAGCTTGAGAATGCTGAGGTCCGAGAGCGGATCATCGGCAACATCCCGCGCGTCGTAGGTGGCGCCGCCCGAAAGGGTGCAGGTGATGTGCGTGGTGTGCCCGGCGACGTGGAAGTTGGTCACCACATAACCGTCGGGTGAAATGATAACGCCACTGCCGCCGGCCGGATTCCGGTGAGCGCGGCCCTCATCGTAGTAACGGTACACCACGGTGATGTTCACCAGGGCCGGATAGACCTTGCGGCGCACTCCGTCCAGCTGCGCCTGCAGTGGCATGCGGGCGCCGGATTGCGCCCCGGCCATCATGGCGGGTAATGCCACGGCGTATATCACGCACGCCATCAGCCACTGCAGTCGCTTCATTCGTTCTCTAGCTTTCCCGGAGCGCTTCAAGCTTGCGATAGCACTCAGATACCACAGCATCCACCTTCGACAGTTCCCAACCGCTGTGGGTGCCGACAATCTCCAGTGTTACACATTTCAGGCCGGGCTTGGACTCAAATACGCGAATGACGGCGGCAAGGTTCATGGCGCCGCCTCCCGGTATCTGGGTCTCCACGGGACCGATCGGCTGCTCATGGCTCAGCGTATCCCGGATGCGGGCCGTCACCAGCCATGGCAGCAGCCGCGGGATCGTCTCTTCCGGCGTCTCGGGTACCGGTGTCCGCCACAGGTGGCTGGCATCCACGTTAAGGCCCACGGCGCGCGTATCCACCATCTCCATCAGCCGAATCGCGGTTTCGGTGTTGTGCATCGCCGCGCCCACGTGCGGTTTCAGGCTCAGCTTGACTCCGGCATCCAGCAGTATAGGTGTCAGCCGCTTGAGCGCAGCGACCACCGCCTCGAAGCTCGCTTCGTCGCCAGTGCGTCCGCCGGTTCCCGTGGTGAGCGCCGGCACACCGATCCAGCTCGCCGCCTGACTCAACGCCTGCACACGCTTCGGCGCCGAGTCGTCCAGCAGATTCATCGAGGCGCCGATCGATTCGATCGCCAGGTCGCGGCTTTGCGCAAGTTCCTTCACCTGCGCCAGCGCGTCGGGATTCTCCAGCATGACGGGGGTGAGGTGCTCCGCCATACCGGTTATCGCACACAGTTCAATCGCCTTGAAGCCTGCCCGGTGGATGCCGTCCAGGGCATCTTGCAGGCTGTGAGAGCCGTACAGCAAGGTACTGCAGCCAAACTCCATGATTCGCCTCCACGGTCAAACGAAAAGTCTCAGCAAACGAGTTCTGGTTCGGCAGCCGCAGCCGCAACTCCTGCCGCCCGGAGGGGGTTGACCGGCGGGTATACTGTGCCGCCAATCCGCCCTTCCGCCACGAAAGCCCGCCCCGCGTGAATGCCAAACAGAGTGCCGCAGAAGCCGCCGTTCGGTACGTTCAATCGGGCATGACTCTGGGTATCGGTACGGGTTCTACAGCCCAGTATGCCATAGAGGCTATAGGTCGGCGAGTCCGCGAAGAGCGCCTTATTGTCCGCGGAGTTCCTACATCCGAGCGCTCTCGTGAGCTGGCTCTGGAGAATGGCATCCCGCTCGTTGAGGCGCACGAGCTTGACGCGGTGGATCTTACCATCGACGGCGCCGACGAGGTCGATCCGAGCCTGGATCTCATCAAGGGTGGCGGCGGCGCACTGGTGCGCGAGAAGATCGTTGCCGCCATGAGCCGCCGGATGGTCGTCATCTGTGACGGCTCCAAGCCGTGTGCCGTTCTTGGCGCATTTCCGCTTCCCGTGGCCGTTATGCCGTTCGGCTGGGAGGTTACGCGGCGGCGTGTTGAGGCCGTTCTTGGACCGGCGCATCTGCGGATGCGAAGCCCCGGCGCGCTTGAGCCATTTGTAACCGATGACGGCCTGTTTGTATTGGATGTACGTGCGGGCGCCATCCCAAACCCGGCCGAAACCGAGGAGGAAGTGAAGCGCATCACCGGAGTCGCTGAGGTTGGCCTGTTCGTTGGACTGGCGACCAGTGCGCTGGTCGGGCGCGACGGCGGTCATGTAGAGGAGCTGCTGCCGCGGCGCGCCGCTGTGCCTTCAGCCTAGCGATGGCGACCCGCTACCGCGCGGGGGCGGCGCAGGCGGCAGTGGTGAGCCCGAACCGGAGCCTCCGGTCTTATCGCCGCTGCGGCCATATCGCGGGCAGGAGGGTGATCCGCCGCCACCGGCGCGGCCCATCGACCCATCGGATCCTAACTCGCCGCCAGCGCCACTGCCAGGGGGTGGGTGGGAGCCCAGGTGCCCCAATATGTGGCATGAACCGTCCGGTTGCTCGATCCACAGGGACGACGTGAAGCGGCACCACGGCTGGCCGTTCCACTGGGATATTTACCATAGAGGTACCGACGGCGGCTGGCGCATCGACCCGGATGGTTCCTATGAACCCGTATAACAAGTCACGGGCATCACCCAGCACTGACGGCGTGTCGTTACGCTGGTTCGAATTGGACCGCCGGGCCGATGCCTACTGCAGAGGCTGGCTGGAAACGTATCGTACCGACTGCGGCAGCGTGTGGGCTGAAGCAGTCCGCGTCGGCGTCGATCTCGAGGCGGGCCGCTGGTTCACGTACGCCCGCTCCGACGTCGATCCCGCTGACTGGCTGTACGATTTCTATGACTGAGACCAACTGGAAGACAGTGCCGACGGGCGCTTGTGGCGAGAGAGGGCCGCGATAAACGCGTCATTGTTCCACTGGGAACGCGGCTGGCTGAAGGCGAGTCGCCGGAGGGTGGCGGTTGGTGACGGACGGGCCACGACATGGGACGGCCCGGGCGTCGATGCCAGGGTCGCTTCGCATGGAATCGCCGCGCTACAGGTGTCCAGCGAGGTCCTGTACGTGATGACGAGTGAGCGCGCAACCGACGAGGGCTGCCGATACCAATACCGGGATGTAGAGTTTGGCATCAATAACGCCCTCGTGGTTCTGTCGCGTTACCACTTCACGGATGCCTTGCCGCTGGACCAGATAGCGGTCGGCCCGTCGTCGTTCTTTGCCGAGATTGCACGCCATACTCAGGCCCTCCTGTTGGGTGTCTACGATTTTGCCGGCATCGCTGTCTGGCTGGGCCCATCGATGCCGGTGCCCGCGTTTATATCAGATAAACTTGGGCCGTAACAGCATCCTCGAGCCTTCGATCCGCAGGGCAACCCGGCCGAAGAGGTCAACTCCAGCGATTCGGTCCTTGCCTCTTTCGCCTTCGACGCCTTCGGCAGCCGCTCCATCTCCGGTACGGCAACCGATCCGTACTCCGGCTTCGGCTCACAATATGGGTACTATAGCGACACAGAAACAGGCCTGCAGTTGCTCGGCTACCGGTACTACGATCCGGCGGAGGGAAGGTTTGTAAACCGGGATCGGACTGAGTACGGGGGCGGGGTTAACCTGTACGGGTATGCGGCAAATGGGCCGACGGCTGGCGACGATCCTGACGGCCAATGTTGGGTATTCGTTCGCGGCAACAACAGCCACTTGGGGCACATGTACTATATCCCCGGGCCATGCCCGCCTCAGCACGCTGGTAGTAAACCGCCTGTGCCTGTTGATCCGGGCTGGCCGGGGTATTCCGGCCAGCGCGGCCACCAGGACCCGAGCCAGGAGACCGAGCCCGGCAATGGCCCCATCCCTCGCGGGAGATACGGGCTTGTGCCGCCGGGGAAAAAGCATCCTGGGCGTATCCCGATCGTCGGCGGAAACACGCATTGCACCCGAGGGGATTTCCAGTGCCATGGCCCCTGGATGCCAAACGAGCCCGACGGCGGCCGGAAATATAAGTATCCGATGAGGGGCCCGGGTGCGCCGAGGGATCCCCACCTCCGTGGCCGTGGGCACAGCGACGGCTGTATCGTGCTGCCTAACTCCGCGCTGCGCGCCATCAGGCACAACCTAAAAACGTTGGGCGGGAACCAACTCGTTGTGTACTGATGCCGAGCGACCGATACGGCGGCAACGACCGCGCGCGATCATTCGTGGCTGGGTTTGCGCGCTGGCCACGTTAATCGTTTCCGCGCCGTCGGCCGCCCCGAGCTCGGCGCGCGGGCCCGTTAGCGCCCGGGCCGCTACGCTACAACTGGAACGCGACCTAGCACTGCCCGCGACCGACATGCTGCACGGTTGGTGGTCGGCAGGGTGGCTGCTGGTCGGCCGCGCCAATATCAGACCACACGCCAGGGCGCCGCTCGTGCTTTATCTTCGCAGCGTATCTTCCGACGAAACCCGCAAGCCCCGTGCGCTGAACCGCTTCATCCGCGCTCACAGGCTGGATTATGCGGATTACGTGTGCGGTCCGTCGGGAACCAGGTTGCTGTACGGCGGCTGGTCGTTCCGCCGATCGTGGGCGTACCTGTTCCACGGAAATTCAGCGCCCAGGCGCATATTCCGCTCGGCGATGCGGACGCGACGCGGCGACGAGTACACCATCTTCATCATCATGGCTACCGACAAGCGCATCGTGCTCTACCCTACCGGTGGCGGAATTGTATACCCGGTGCGCTCGTACGTTGCGGTCCGCGACGGCGCGTTGCGCGGGCCGGTCGTTACGCGGCTTGCCAGGCCGTTATTGTCCAACGAGGTGGCGAGCTTCGGCGGCGGATTCGTCGGCTTGGCACCTACCGACCTTGGCGGCGTGGTGCCTGCATCTATCTCCGGGTCGTCCGGCGCCACGATCCGCAGGACGGTGCCGCTTAACCTGCATGGGTATGCGGACAATGGATGGACGTGGGCAGTCTCGCCGGACGGCAAGTGGCTGGCTTACGCGGGCAGCATCGTGGAATCGCGGCGCCGCACAGCCTCCGGCGCACAGCCGCCGGCCAGCATGCTTGAGGTCTATTCGCTTGCGACTGGCCGACTGGCGGCGCACTCGGCATTGCCAGGCACCCCGGCTGGGGTAGATTTCGCGCCGGATGGCGGGCACATCGCGGTGGTACTGGAGCACGCGTTGCGGCCGCATGGTTCTACCGACGTGTTCGTGTATCATTGGCGTGGCGGGCTTCATTGATCCCGCCAGCCTTCGGCGCCCGCTCCATCTCCGGTACGCCAACCGATCCGTACTCCGGCTTCGGAGCGCAATATGGGACCTATAGCGACACAGAAACCGGCCTGCAGCTCCTCGGCTACCGGTACTACGACCCGGCGCAGGGCCGGTTTGTAAACCGTGACCCCATCGGCATGGCCGGAGGGGTGAATGTTTATGGGGTTGTGGGGAATGATGCGGGGAATCGGGCGGATCCGGAAGGTCTGGTCAGGTTATGGGAGATCGTGTCTCATGGCATCCCTCAGCACTCCGACATCTGATTCGGCCCGGACGATCCGTGGCCCGGCAACCCGTGGGGTGGCAGCTGGCACAAAGTTATGGACCCGATAGCCGCGATTGTTGGTATGCCGCCGATTCCGGAGCCAACGCCGCCCTCGTTTGGCTTTTTTCCAGCCAATGGTCATGGCGGATCGTGCGGATCGAGTAGTAGCAGCCGAGGTAGTTCAACCTTGAGCGGCCGTGGTGGATCGAGCGGGCCATCTGGCGGTTCCAGTGGGCGCATCTTTCCCGGCCCCGGCCGCGTGACGTCCCCGGACCTGGACGTGGGCAAGAAGGCGACACCGATCGGGCCGGACATCCACGATCCCGGTTACTGCATGCGGCTCTACGACGAGTGCGAGGGCCGGGTGAAGAATCCGCCAGACTATTGCCTTATACCAATTCCATGGACCCATATCGGCAACTGCCGTGATTGGGCGAAACGAATGATGATTGGGGCACGTCCGCCGCGGTCGCGATGAGTCTGCGAGCGGCGCGCGCAGAGTTTTGCATTGGGCTGATGGGACGCTGACGATGCGGATTGCACCACTGATCGGGTTGCGGCAGAGGTTGCGTGCCGTTGCGGCACGCAACCCAATCTGTGCGCTAGCTGCTATCGCTCTGGCGGTGGACGGTGCCGTGGCCCTATCGCTGCTATTTGCGTACGCCGACCTACTAGACATCTACGACCTCATCGTACTGGGAGGCCGACCAGCCGCCATCCGGGCAGAAATGGATGATGCCCCGATGAGCGCCATGCGAATAGTGGGCTTAGACGTCCGGCCATACATGATAGACGAGGCAGTGTGGCACGCCCGTACGCGGTGCACGTTGGCGCTACTCCGTGACGGCGCAACGGCCGGCTACGCGCTTCGGTCGGCGGCAGCCGCCGGAAAATGGCGAGTCGCGACCGCCGTGCTCTCCAGCCGGTATCCGGCCGAAAGGACCTCGCTCAGATTCTGCGCCGTTGCGGCGCTTCCGGCGGGTCGTGCAGATATCCTCTCGCTCGCCCTGCGGCGTGGCCTTAGCCCTGCTGCCAAGTCGTTCGGCGAGCCGCTGCTGTCGGCTGCGGCTTTTTGGGGAGATGTCCTGCCGATCACCAACCTGGTGCGCGCTGGGGCGTCCGTTAACGGAACCGACCGGTTTGGCCAAACCGCGTTGATGACATGCGTGTGTGGCGCGACATCCCCCAACTACGGCCCGCAGGAGCTCCCGCGGACGGCCGCTGCCCGCCTGCTGATCCGGCTTGGTGCTGCCGTCAATGCCAAGGACTACTCGGGCCGAACAGCCCTCGACCTCGCCGTCCGCAACGGTGACCTGGCGCTGGCCAGCATCCTGCTTCATGCTGGCGGCAGAGCGTCGCAGCAAAGCGGCACGTCGGATTCCGTCGGCCGCGCCGCATCACGGTATGTGCGGGCGCGTCATGAGCCGTAACGTGAAGCCTGGCAGCCGATACTCCGTAGACGAGGCAGCGCCATTCCACCGCCGGGCAACCCGCTTGGCGATACGTTTGGCCAGCTTCGTCGTTCGCGCCGTCTGCCTGCTCGTGCTTGCGGCAAACCTTACGGCGATACTGGCGTTAGTCGTCAGTTCGCGTGCGCGGGCTCTCCACAGTGCGGCGGCGGATGGCGACCTACCAGGCATCTCGCGTGGCCTTAGGGATGGCGTGCCCGTTGACGCCCGCACTTTCGGCATCGGCGGGGTAGAAGCGCCGATCGCCGCCGCGGCGACCACTGATCGGGTTCGTGCCGTTCGCCTTCTGGTTTCCCGCGGCGCCGATCCCGGGCCAGGACTTACCGCTGCCCTGTTCTGGCGCAAGTGGGCGTCGGCCACAGTCATACTCATGGATGGTCGCAACTTTAGCCGTCGTCTGCTCAATACTTGTGTGTGGTCGGCTTTGGGCGACGATCGGCCCGAGATTGCGCATCTCGCGCTGCTGGACGGCGGCGATCTGAACTCGGTTGGGCCAAACGGCGCCAGCGTATTAGAGTGCGCAATGGACGAGCGCGCGGCAGCGCTTGTAAGGTTCATCCTCCAACACACGCCGGCTGCCAGGGTTCCCAGTGCGTTGCGCCTGCAAGCTATTGCGTTTCTCCACAAGCGCGGTCTGGCGCTTGGCGCGATTAACCTTCCGATCCCGGCTGGCGCTGGCGTCAAATACCGAGCCCATGGCGCCGCGTCAGCGACGGCGCGCCTTTGACCGCGCCATGCCGGCACTTCCAGTATCTTCTACGCCTTCGATCCGCAGGGTAACCCGGCCGAAGAGGTCAACTCCAGCGACACCGTCCTCGCCTCTTTCGCATTCGACGCCTTCGGCGCCCGCTCCATCTCCGGTACCACAACCGATCCGTACTCCGGCTTTGGCTCACAATATGGGACCTATAGCGACAGCGAAACCGGCCTGCAGCTCCTTAATCTCCGGTACGACGGCCCGCACCGGAACGGCTTGTACACCACTATCCAATCGGCATGGCCCGAGAGATGAATGGTTATGCGCACGTGGGCAATGATGCGGGGAATGGGGCGGCCGACGCCGAACTCCCGAGTACTGCCGGTCGCGGCAGGGGCGACGGCCGTAGGCAGGGGAGCCGGTGCGGTAAGTGGTTAGACGCTTGATTGAGATTCGTGCGTGCAATCGTGCTGCGACGAGTCGCCGGTCCGATCAGTACTGGATAACCGGGCGCGATGCTCGCTCAGCACGGTTGACCACCATCAGCCGTGGAGTGCACCACGTAACCACGACACGGAATCAATGAATGGCATTGTGCCGGAACGGCGCGATTCAGGGCGATCCTTCATCGTCGATTCTCCAACGGCTTCCGGCGGCACGTACCGTACAAGGTGGATGCCGGCGCGCATTTCGCCCAGGCTATTCGGTTGCGCCAGCTGTATGCTGCCGTGGTCCCCGGGCGACCGGGCGCCTCAACATGAGGCCTTAGTCCGCTTAATCTAGCCACGCCACCTCAATCCAGCGAGCTCGGCAGGGCTGAAGCAGGCGCATCGCAGTGGAATGCATCCCTCCAGGCAGCCGGCTTACGGCGTTGCGTGAGTGGTGATCGGCTCGGCTTAAAGCGTGGTCGGCAGCGCCGCCGTCACCGATGTCAGGCGGCGTCGGCAGAACCACCACCTGCTTGCGCTCCGCGTTTGTCAACAGCAGCCATACACCCTGGTAAGCCAGTCCGGCTACTAATGTCACAGATACATTACTTCTGCAGGTTTGCTAATGCGCAAGGTAGAAGATGAATCGCAGAGGCATCACGTGGCGTTACCGGTAGGTGGCAGGATCGGCCTGCCGCAGGAGCTATCACCGGATACCGGCCTATGCGCCGGGCTCCATCAACCAGCGGTTCGCGGAAATCGGCGCGGCTCGCGCTTGCGGTAGAAGGCCGAGCGCCACGCACAGGTCGCTGGGGCGGTTGCCGGAGACGACCAATGGCCGACCCAGCTGGGCTGAGACGTCGGCCGGCGTCAGGTCATCGAGAAACAGGCCATCTGCTCGCAGACAGATCTTCGGCGCCACAACCTGCTCATGAGCTCCGCGGAACTGCCGTACCTGCAAAATGATATCGGTGGCCGTCAGCAGTCCGGCGATCCGGATATCGCCGCCGAAGAATCCGTTCTTGATGGTGCAGACGTTTACCGATACATCCGCGATCCGGTTGAGGCGCGCAGCGAACTCGGTGACGATCCCGGCAGCCATCTCGGCCGTGACCAGCGTTGCCTGCACGGGCCGTGGCGCGCGGTCCGGCAGGCGGCGCGAGACGTTTTTGGCGTCGTCGAGAAACAGCCGCACCGTGCCGATCCCATCTTCCAGCTGCGGAAACGCTTCGTAGTGCCTCCGACCGGGCCACGGGGCGCCGGCCAGAAAGTACCACTCATCCGCCAGCCAGGCAAACCGGGTCCCGAGGCGACGCCGGAGTGCACGCTCCATGCGGCTTACGGCGGCGATCATGCCGCCCGCGTAGTCGTGCTCCACATGCTCCACCGGCGCCAGGCCGCGCCGGAACCGCGTCAGTCCAACCGGTACAATCGCAGTGGAGAGTACGCCGCACCGCTTGCCGCTGGCCGCCGGGTGCTCCTCCGCCAGTTCCTCAATCGTCTGCCGCAGATGATCACCGTCATTGAGGCCCGGGCACAGCACGATCTGCGCGTGGACATCGATGCCGGCATCTGCCAGCATCCGCAGCTGGGGCAGAATCGCCGTCGGCGCGCCTCGGCCGAGCAGCGTGCCCCGCAAAGCCGGTTCGGTGGCATGCACCGACACGTACAAGGGGGACAGCCGCTGCTCCAGAATACGCGTCCACTCGGTGTCGCTGAGATTGGTCAGCGTTACGTAGTTGCCATGCATAAACGAGAGGCGGAAGTCGTCGTCCATCAGATAGAGCGGCTTGCGCATCTTCTTCGGCATCTGATGGATAAAGCAGAAGACACATCGGTTGTCGCAGGTATGAACGCCGTCGCCAAGATCCTGCTCGAACTCCAGCCCGGCATCGGCCGAATCGACGTTTTGTACCACGATCTCGAGGCGCTCCGCGCCGCGCTGCAGTGCAAGCTGTAGGCGCTGCTCGGCAGCGTGGAAGCGGAAATCGAGCACGTCATGAATCGGGTGGCCGTCGATGCTCAACAGCAGGTCGCCCGGACGCACTCCGGCATGAAACGCCGGCGAATGCGGCCGCACGGCCGAGACAAGCAGGCCGGTGTCGACCTCGTGCGCGGTCTGCTTCATCGCGGAACGTCCGATTCGATGGGCCGCCCTGCGGCAAGGAATGCCTGCGTAAGCAGCGCGAACTCGGCGATGCTCAGCGTTTCGCCCCGCCGCAGACCATCGATTCCTGCTGCCGCCAGAATCGACGCGCACTCGTCGCGATCGTCCAGTGCAAGGCCGAGCCCGAACGATGCCGGAGCCCGCACCAGTGCGTTCAGAAGGGTCTTGCGCCGCTGCCCGAAGGCTGCACGCACTACGTGGAAGAAGAGCGTTTCGTGCTCGACCGGAACTGCCCGGGCTGTGTGCGGAGTCAGCGTTACAATCTGTGAATCGACCTCCGGAGCCGGCTGGAACGCGGTGCGCGGCACCACTCCGTGCAGTTCGGCGTGCGTGGTGAACTGTACAAATACCGACAGCGCCCCATACTCCTTGCCGCCCGGCGCGGCCGCCATCCGTGCCGCAAACTCCCGTTGGACCAGCAGTACGGTCCGCCGCCACTCCGATGTTGAGGCCAGAAGGCGCTCTAAAATCGCCGTGGAGATGTAGTAGGGAATGTTGGCCGCAACCACACCGCGGACCGGGCCAAATGCGCGCGCCAGAAGGTCGGCGAGGTCCAGACGCAAGAAATCGGCGAAGATCAGGTCGAGGTTGGGGAATGCTTCACAGAGCTTGCGAAGCGGCGGTTCAAAGCGCGGATCGACTTCCACGGCCGTCACGCGCAAAGCGTCGCGGCACAGCAGTTTCGTAAGGGCGCCTAAACCGGGTCCGATTTCCAGAACGGGATCGTCGGGCGTGAGGTCCACCGCCCGTACGATCCGTTCCAGCGCCGCCTCATCACGCAGAAAGTGCTGGCCCAGCGATTTGCCGGACCGCGCCGGGCGCGGGAGCGGTTTTCTTTTGGCCGAACTTGTGGAAACCGTATCTGGCGCCATGGCTCTGTTGCAGACCCCTGTCGCATCCGCGCGGGGCCGTCGCGGCGAGAGCCCTAGTCCAGAATGTGAACACGGGCATGGTTCATATCTTTTATGCCGTTTGCACCGTGTTTCGAGTCGATTCCCAGGTCAATGCGGTTGCCCTTGATGGCACCACCGGTATCGGCGGCAACGGCATAACCGTAGCCCTCGATGTAGAGGCGAGTACCCAGTGGGATGAAGTGCGGATCCACCGCGACCACGCCGTATCCACCGCGCAGTCCCAGCTCGGTTCTACCCGAACCGGAGCCGCCGCAGTGAAACGGGTCGTATGTGGTGGCTCGCATGATCATCACCCGCCGTCCAGAGAAGTACCCGCGAGAGGCTAGCTCAAGCTTGTAACCCACCTGGATGATCGCTGCAACCGGTTTTCTAATCACACGGGATGAAAGCAGCACGCGCCGCAACACGGCCCCTCCCGCCCCGTACTCCTCACGATAAACGACGATTCGCTCACCGTTCACACCAGCGCGTAATGTGCGGCTGCAGCCGCTCCGAAGCGCCGATGTCGCCTTCCTCTGGGTGGAGTAAGGAATTGGCTCGCGCAGCGTCACCTTCTTTTCGCCGGCTGCGGTATTCACCGTAGCCGCGGAATGCGCGCTGCGTTCCCCGCCCGTCTGTCCAAACGCCGAACGCGCGCCGGGCAGCAAAAATGCAAACCCCAACGCAAGCGCCGTGGCGCAAGGAACAAAACGGAGAGGAGACTTGAGAAACACCATGGTTCCTCCTTTCCGTTTCCGTTAAGACACCAATTGGATGCCTGTAGTGTGAACCTCCTCGGACGTCGTCTCGGCCAGAATGGAACGACGAACTGTAACCGTGCCGGCGGCTGGATTTGAGGCGTTGCGGCGCCACGATTCCGGTTGTTTCCGCCACTACGGTTACCAGAGTCTGGCACACCGGATGGGTGATGTCAAGTTCGAACGGCCCGCCTGTGGCACATGCCACACACCGCGAGCGCCGGCTACTGCGGCGTAAACTCCTCAAAAAAGCTGCCGTTCGCATCCGTGCCGGTGGTCCAAACGGCATGCGTTTTCGGGTCCACCGCAAGTGTGTGCGATCCGGCGGGCGCCGGAACGGAGGGCAGCGGCTTCAAGCCGCCGTCGGTCTCCTGAACCACCCCAAACCAGCCCGCGCAGGCACAGTAGACTCTACGCGTGTGCGGGTCAAATGCAATCTGGTCGGCGCCCTTTGGAATCGGCGCAGACGCGATCAGCCGGCCGGTGAACAGGTTGAACTCCACCAGGATCCCATCGGCGCCTGCGGAGAACAGGCGGCCACGCGCATGATCCACGGCCAGACCGTGTGGCGAAGTTGCTGGAGCGGTGCGCCAAACCGAAGTTACGGTATTGGATTCCGGGTCGATCACCAGCACCGTGTCGTTCGCCTTGATGTTCTGGTACAGCCGGTTTGACGGTCGGTCGTATTCGATAAACTCTGGCGCGCCGGCAACCGGGATGTCGGCAACGCGCTGCATGGTGGAGGCGCGGACCACCCACACCTCAGCGCCGTCATCGTGATCGGCGTAAACCAGGCCGTTACGCGTGTCCAGCGCAATATCGTCTACCGGACCCGGAAGCGATGTGGATCCGACAGGCGCCAGCGTGGTTCGGTTCAGGGAGAGCACGCTGCCCTCCTCAGCGCCTAGCAGTACACGACCGTCCGTTGCGTCTATGGCCACGCCTTGCGTTTTGCCTACGTGCGGCGATGGCAGCACAATGCCCGTTTTAAGGTCGAGCACGGCCAGGCGCCCGGTACCTTTGTGTGTGGCATAAAGCCGTCGCGTCGCGGGGTCAACCAGCATGTAGTCAAAGCGCCCGCGTCCGCCCGGAACCGTAACCTTCGGGTGTTGGAACAACGGCAGGCGCTGCGCGCCGGCGCTTGCCATGACGCACAGCAACACGGCCGCGAGCGCCGAGGTCTCAAGGTTTCGCATCATCTCCTCCTGAACGATCGGTTTAGTAGAGTCTCAATAGCTGGTGCCCAGGTTCTGCGCGCGCTGCGGCGCCGCCAGGGCAGCAGCAGGCTTGAAGTGGCCATGCTTGCGTGCAACGCGGTTGTCCATGACGGCTGTGCTCGCCTCCTGTCCGTGGCAGCCGGCGCCAGGGCCGGCTGCCACGAGCAGCAGCAGAGTGAGCGCAATCCGAGTTCGCGGCGTGAGCCTGCGGGTCATCTGCTCCTCCTCCACGGCGTAATACCTACGGAGTGGTGACCGAGTTGCTGTAGAGATCGGTAACCAGCTGCGTGCAGCTCTCCGCGCCGGTCTGCATCGGATAGCCTGAGCCCAGGCCGCCACCACCATCATCGGAGTAATCGCCTACGATGTTCGGATCGGAGCAGAACTTCAGGGCGTCGGTTTGGTTGGCGGGCAGCCCGATCAGCCCGTATCCGGTGTACTCCGCGGTATTGAACTTGATGGGTTTGGCATGGCCATCAGCGAACGCGAAGACCAGATTCTGCATATGGCGGATATCCTTCGAGCTGTAGCCATCGGGAAGCGTGCTGAAGATATTGTCGGCCGTCACCGAATACGTTGGCGTATCGTACGAATCACCGAACACCACCAGGTCGGAAGGCGCTGTGAATGCAGCGATCGGCTTGCCCGGCCGGTACGAGTTTCCGGGATTGCCGGGGTCTGGCTGGTCGTGGTACACAACGCCATATCCGCCATCGCTTACCAGTCCCTGGTCGTAACCATAACCGAGGCAGCGGTCGATCGGATTGATCCCGTCCTGGCAGCGTGGTATGCCGTTCGACCGGATTGGCCAGTCGTTACGGTCCGGACAGTAGAACATCGCGACGTTTTTGATGTACGGCTGCAGCAGAACGTAGTAGTCCTGATCCATCAAGCCCTGCGGATTGGTTGGGGATACGATGCCGCCGGCGATCAACTCGTGGCTGACCATGGGCGAGACCTCGTCGTAATCCTCGGTGTACATCTGGAATGCCAGCCCAACCTGCCGGAGGTTGCTGGTACAGGTTATCGCCCGCGCCTTCTCTCGGGCTTGTGCGAACACGGGAAACAATATCGCCGCCAATATAGCGATAATCGCAATAACAACTAGAAGTTCGATCAGTGTAAACGCGCGCCTTGCCATGGTTTTCTCCTCGGGTCGGTGGACCGCATTGCGGCCCGGTTGCTCGCTCGAAGGAGTATAGGGCGGCGCGCGTTAACGCGATGTCATGGCCCTGTCAAATCTGTGCGAAGCTGGAAGTGGGCTCATCGAACAAGTTCCAGATCGACAAAGCCGTGCTGCGTGGGCAATCGCCGGATCGAAACGCTGCTCCATCCATCCGGCCAGCACGGTCGAAATATTGCACGCCCGCCGTGCCATCGAGCGCCCAACAGGCCTTCCACCACGGCCCAGATGAAGGTAGGCGCCACCCACGGCGACAGCCGCATGCCAATGTTGACGCCGGTTTCGCCATGAAACACCTCGGCAAACTCGGTTATATTTACATTCGCCGTCTCGGGCTGCGGTTCGGCAGCTGTGCGGGCGACGCGAAGCAGAGCGTCCAGAGCGCGGTCGGGATCGTGCCGGGCTGCCGCTGCCGCGTACCAGAGTGTGAGGTTTGGCCAGCTGCCGCCGAGCAGGCCCACGCTGCCAGATGGGTCATACGCGGGATCGTCGCGCGGCACGGTTCGCATCCCGCGCTCTCCCCAGAACGCGTCACGCCCCATACGCGCCAGTATCGCGCGGTGCAAACCCTTGTCTCCCACATTAAACAGCGGCGGAAAAAGCATGTCGCCGGTTTCGCTCGCGTTTTCCGCCCCGTTATCCAGCGCGAGCAGGTAGCCATTTGCGGTCTCAAGCCGGCGCATATTCTCTTCCAGTGTGTCAGCCGCCGCAGCATAATGCGGAGCCTCGCAAAACTCCGCGGCGCCACGCAGCGCTGCAACGCAAAGCGTGTTCAGTTCGGTCACCGCGCCGGCGATTACGCCGCCGGGGATGATGTTGCGCCAGGAGAAGATGCCGCTGGTCTCCACGCCTGCCGCTACGCCTTCCACCAGGCCGGCTGCTCCGATCTGGGAGAGAATGTGGTCGGCAGCACGCTCCACCGATGCGGCATAATCCGGAATCGGCCCGTGCATAGCCGCGTGATGCGCCAACGCAAGGATGTAGAGCGGTGTATTGTCGCTGATGTTCAGTCCATAGTCGCACTCGACGCCGCGCTCCATATCCACATATTCCAGGATCATGCCGTTCGCCTTCTGGCGGTCTCGGAACACGGCCAGCGATGCATGAGTGAACCACGGCGCAACGTAGTCGATACCCATGCCCATCCATGCGGTGTCGCGGCCCACGACGATGGCATAGTTGTGCGGCGCGTTGCTCATTCCCCATCCCAGCGTGTACCATCGCATGCACCGGGCAATGTTATCCTTGGCGAAGCGGAACGCTGCGTTGATCACCGGATCGGGAGTTTCCAGGATACACGTGTTCTGGAGCGCGGTACAGTCAGGAATGTGTGTCATAGTTGCGGAAATGGGCGGTTCGGAGCAGATGATTGGCGAATTCGCTGCCGGAGAATTATGCATCGTTTGCCGGAGGTATCGCGGAGGCGTACGCACAGCTTCTGGCGCCGATACTGTTCGATCCGTGGCTGAACCGCGTGCGCGTGGCGGCGCGGATCGCACCGGGCGACCGAGTTCTCGACGTCGCGTCCGGACCGGGCCGATTCGGTATTCGGACCGCCCAGCTTGAACCATCGGCACGGGTTCTTTGCGTCGATGCCAGTGAGTCGATGATCTGCCAGGCACTACGGGGCTGCCATGAGACCGCCAACGTGAAACTGGTTCGTGCCCGCGCCGAGCAACTGGCTGTGAAATCGACGCAGTTCGACGTTGTCACCTGCCTCTTCGGGCTCATGTTTTTTCGCGACCGTCTGGCGGCGCTTACCGATATGGCGCGCGCTCTCCGTCCGGGTGGCTGCCTGCTGCTGACCACATGGGCCGGACTTATGCCGAACGACTTCGCCGGGACTATCGTAGCCGCACTGGAGGCACAGCTTCCTAAGGGCGCGCAGCCGCTCTCCAGGCTCCCTCACTCCATGGGTGGAACCGACGACTTGCGCCAACTGATTATTCGGGCCGGGTTTCAGCGAGTCAACGTTGAGCGGCTGGAGGCACAGGCGGAAGCGCGTTCGGTACAGGCCGCGGTCACAGCCTTCACGCTCGGCACGCCCGTCGTGCTGGAGCTGATGCAGCGCGGCGTTGTTGATCTTCCAACCCTGATCCGTGGCGCCGTCCATTGGATCGAGTCTAAACCGGGCGCCGCCGGGCCCCGCCATGAGTTTCGACGGCCGTCGCGCGCGCTGCTGGTCCAGGCCGTTACGCAGACATAGGCTGTGGGCACCGCACTACGTTCACACGTGGCAGCAGAGTGAGTATCCGCCGCCGCGTGCAGAATCCCGAACCGATCACCTCGGCGTTGGCTGCGCCGGCGGCTGTGGCCAGCTGGAGCGCCTGGCAGGCGCTATCCGCCTCCGGCGCCGCGCTGATCGAGAATAGAAGACCCGCAAAAAATGCATCACCCGAGCCGACTGCGGACTTGAAGCGTATCGTGGGCGGCGCCGCAAACCATGTACCCGCACTGCATGCAAGGGCCGCGCCGGCGCCGCCATCCGTGACCACCGCGATCCTGGCGCCATGGAGCCGCAGTTCACGGGCTGCCCGGGCCAGTTCCGCCGCCACGCCCGGCGCGATTGCAATTCCCAGCGCGCGCTCTGCCTCAATGCGGTTTACTTTGACAACCCAGGGTTTTGCGGCGAGGCAGCTTGTGAGGGAGGGTGCGCTCGTATCCACCACCGCGCGCCGGCCGGCCGCCTGCACCAGGCAGACCGCGTCGGCAAAAAGGCTCTCGGGCGCATTTTCGGGCAGACTGCCGCACAGCGCCACGGTATCTGCCGGAAGGTCCCGAGTCATCCGCTCGATCCGCGCCAGCAGTCGCCCCGAGGCCTGCTGCGCATCCGGCCCGCACTCGTTCAACTCGGTCTGCGTGGAGCCCTTGCGTGACATCGCCGTGATGCACGTCCGCGATTCTCCAGGCAGCCACTCGAACGCTGGATGAAGACCCTCCTCCTCGATCCACGCTTGAATGGCATGGCCGGCCTCACCGGCGAGAAACCCCGTGGTGGCAACTGATCCGCCAAGCCGATGAAACACGCGCGCCACATTGATCCCTTTGCCGCCGGCGCTTACCCGCATATCGGTGGGGCGATTTACCTGGTTCAGCCGAAATGCGCCGAACATGTACGTCCGATCGATGGCGGCGTTCGGAGTGACGGTGAGCAGCATCGGCGCCTAAAGGCCGGCGAGAAACTCAAAGCACCGGTCTCCCGCGCCAGGTATGCCCTCGTGCCCGAAATCGGGATAGATGAGAACATCCTTTTCGCACCGCATCTTGTTAAACGCGGCGTACTGGGTTGATGGCGGGCAGATCGTATCCATGAGCCCGGTAATCATGCATACTTGCGCCTTGATACGGTCCGCCAGATGCTGCACGTCGATGTAGCCCAGCCGCAGGAAGATCTCGTCCTGCCGTGCGTGCGTTGGATCGAACATCCTGAACCAGGTCCGCAGCTCATCGTACGCGTTGGTCGCGAGGTCCATCTCCCACACGCGTTGGTAGTCGCAGAGGAACGGATAGACCGGGGCGGCGCGCCGGATTTCCGGCGTCAGTGCGGCGCAGGCCAGCGTCAAACCACCGCCTTGCGAGGCGCCGGTGGCGCCGACCCGCGTGGCGTCCACCTCGTCGAACTCCATCACAACGCGGGCAAGCTGCGCCGTATCCAAGAAGATCTGGCGGTACAGCATCCTGGAGGGTTCGTCGTCGAGACCGCGGATTATATGGCCGCGCAGAGTGTTTCCTCGCGTTCCTCCCAAATCTTCCGAGCGCCCTCCCTGTCCCCGGCAATCCATCGCTGCTACACAGTATCCGCTGGCGGCATAAGCCACCTTTTCCAGCCAGTCTCCACTGCTTCCGGAATAGCCGTGGAACATCAGCACCGCGGGCCGCGGTCCGGCAATGCGCGCCGGCCGCATATACTTGGCATAGATCCGCGATCCGCCAACCCCGGTGAACGTGAGGTCAAACGCCTCCACGGCAGAGGAGGGATTTGGAACCGCGTGCAGTACAGGCTCGGGTTTCGTGGCGCGCATTTCCGCCAACGCGGTATCCCAGTACGCGGCGTGATCCGCGGGCCGGGGGTTGCGTCCCTCGTAGGTGAGCAGCTGATCCAGAGGCATGTCAATCAGGGGCATAACGTCATCTCCTGCCGGCGGACCGGCCAGCCAAGCGGGTGGGCGGCAAGCGATTCCCCGATCCGGCGCTCGAATCCTGCCCGCGGCTACTCACGGGTACAATGAGCACTCGGCACTTTCGCAACGATTGATTGTGCGACAGCGACGCCTTCTGCCTGGAGGAGATGAATCATGGATGTGCGCCTGGACGGGAAGCGGGCTCTGGTTACCGGCGGCAATTCCGGAATCGGCAACGCCATTGTTCTGGCGCTGGCGAATGCCGGCGCACAGGTTGGCATCAACTATGTGGTGAATCCAGGCGCGGCGCAGGACCTCGTCAACCAGATCGAAGCCAAACAGGGCAAGGCGCTTCCGCTGCAGGCCGATGTCTCGGATCCCGCCCAGGTGCAGGCGATGTTCGAGGCGATGGATACCGCCTGGGGCGGCATCGATATCCTGGTCAACAACGCCGGCATCGATGGTCCGCGCGCCATGGCATGGGAGTCGGACGTGGCCGCATGGCGCAAAGTGCTGGAGGTGAACCTTTTCGGCGCGTACTACTGCTCGCGTGAAGCGCTCAAACGCATGACCGCGCAGAAGAGTGGCGTTGTGCTGGGCATCAGCTCCGTTCATGAGCAGATTGCCTGGTCCGGCTACAGCGCCTACACGGCGTCGAAGTCTGCCGGCGGTATGCTGACGAAAACCCTCGCGCAGGAGGCGGCGCCGTTTGGAGTGCGCGTGCTGTCATTAGGGCCCGGCGCCATACGTACGCCGATCAATCAGGCAGTCTGGAGCAACCCGACCACGCTGAAGGATCTCGACGCCAAAGTACCGCTGGGCCGCATCGGCGAGCCACACGAAATTGCGAACGTCGCGGTCACGCTCGTCTCGGACGTAGCCTCGTATGTAACCGGCTGCACGGTTTTTGTGGATGGCGGCATGACCGACTATCCCGACTTCGCCCACGGCGGATAATCCGTGAGCCTCCACGAGAAATAGTTTGGGACCGTCTGTGAATGCGGAACCGGCGATTCGCGCGTTGAGTTTACTCACTGAAACGGTGAGCAAATGAAGCCTGAATACCGTCGTATTCCGATGAAGCTTGAGGTCGACCCTACGCGTTGCATGACGACGGCATTTGCCGGGATTATGCCATACCTTGATCTGTGGAATGCTGTGGGTATGCCAACCGGCGATATTTGTGGTAGACCGGTATCGACGACTCGAAATTGGGATTGAGCGGAGCAGCGTCGATGAACCGGAACACTTCAGGCAGCCGCGCAACGCAACGCAACGCGGCCCGTCCGACTTGGCCGTTTAATCAGGTTGCTTTGACCCTCCTGTGCGTGCTGCTGTTCGGAATCCCGCATTTCCGCTCGGCGCCAAGTTCCAGTGTCGTCACTATGGCGGGAATGCGTGTACGGCGTTGCCCGGAACCACACCAGTTCGCGCCGGCCATCATCTATCCGTTCTATTTCGGGTACTGACACGCCCCCATTCATCCCCCAGAAGGAAAGCCAGCCATGAAGAGCGTCTATCTTGCGGCTGCGGCCTTTGCAGCCACCCTGGTCGGCTCGGGATGCGGCGGCGGAGCCGGCCTGGCCACAGTCACTCGCACGTCACGTCCCCGGACGGTCGACGGCATCACGTTCAGCCAGGTCGTCACTAGAACTACGAAATCTGGAACCAGTTGGCTGTCGGTAACATTCACGGTGGCCAACGGCACAAAAGGCAGCGTGAGTTGGGATGGAAATCCGTTTTTCATGGGGTCGGCAACCAGCGCAGACGGACGGGTCACACCGATAACCGTCGCGGAGTTGGGGGTCTCTGGCCAGGGCTTGTCCGTCGTTGACGTCGCGCCCGGAACTTCGCAAAGTATCACAGAATACAGTCCGGACCTCGTACCTGGAACGTACACGGTGGTCACGTACCCAAGGGAAGCTTTGTATGGAACGGCCTTTGGCCCCCCGAAGGGCACGGGTGGCCCTGCCGTTATGCCGGGCGACCCCGCCACGACGGAAAATGCTAACCCGGTGACGATCTGGGTACCGTAGAGGCTGGGCATCCAGCGCGCCTGCCATCATCTATCCGTTCTATTTCGCGTACTGACACGCCCCATTCATCCCCCAGAAGGAAAGCAAGCCATGAAGAGCGCCTATCTTGCGGCTGCGATCTTTGCAGCCACCCTGGTCGGCTCGGGATGCGGCGGCGGAGCCGGCCCGGCCACAGTCACTCGCACGTCACGTCCCAGGACGGTCGACGGCATCACGTTCAGCCAGGTCGTCACTAGAACTACGAAATCTGGGACAAGTTGGCTGTCGATAACATTCACGGTGGCCAACGGCACAAAAGGCAGCGTGCGTTGGGATGGAAATCCGTTTTTCATAGGGACGGCAACCAGCGCAGACGGACGGGTCACACCGGTCCCTGAGCAGGGCGGAGGGGGGACCCAAGGCGACGATGTGCTCGGCGTTGACGTCGCGCCCGGCACGTCGCAGAGTGTCACCGGATACAGCCCGAACCGCGCAACCGGAATGTACACGGTGGTCACGTACCCAGGGATTCCCCTGTATGGGACGGCCTTTGGACCCAAGAATAGCCCGGGTAGCCCTGCCGTTATGCCGGGCGACCCCGCCACGACGGAAAATGCTAACCCGGTGACGATCTGGGTACCGTAGAGGCCGGGCATCCAGCGCGCCGGCCATCATCTATCCGTTCTATTTCGGGTACTGAGACGCCCCCATTCATCCCCCAGAAGGACAGAAAGCCATGAAGTGCGCCTATCTTGCGGCTGCGATCTTTGCAGCCACCCTGGTCGGCTCGGGATGCGGTGGCGGAGGCGGCCTGGCCGCAGTCACTCGCACGTCGCGTCCCCGAACGGTCGACGGTATCACGTTCAGCCAGGTCGTCACTAGAACTACGAACTCTGGGACCAGTTGGCTGTCGATAACATTCACGGTGGCCAACGGCACAAAAGGCAGCGTGAGTTGGGATGGGGATACGTTTTTCATAGGGACGGCCACCAGCGCAGACGGCCAGGTTACGGCCGTCCCTCAGCCCTCTGGGGGGACCTCTGGCTATGATGTGCCCACCGTTGACGTCGCGCCCGGCACGGCGCAGAGCGTCACCGAAACCAGCCCGGACCTCGCCACCGGAATGTACACGGTGGTCACGTACCCACACAACGCTCTGTTTGGAGCGGTCTTTGGGAAGAATAGCCTGGGTGGCCCTGCCGTTATGCCGGGCGACCCCGCCACGACGGAGAATGCTAACCCGGTGACGATCTGGGTACCGTAGAGGCCGGGCATCCAGCGCGCCGGCCATCACCTATCCGTTCTATTTCGGGTACTGACACGCCCCCATTCATCCCCCAGAAGGAAAGCAAGCCATGAAGAGCGCCTATCTTGCGGCTGCGATCTTTGCAGCCACCCTGGTCGGCTCGGGATGCGGCGGCGGAGCCGGCCTGGCCACAGTCA